>NZ_CAXQGS010000077.1:0-6771 GCF_964223445.1 Cytobacillus sp. | reverse complement strand
CGATCTCTCCTATAGCTCCTAATATGCTGATTAACAAAATCTCTTGATCCATATATCAGAAGAAGGGGGACGCTTAAGTTCCTCAGGCGATCCGTGCATGTATAGTGGAGCGACCTATCGTAAAATTGAAACCACATGGTATGATTCGCCTTTTTCATGTGTTCCAGAATATCTTTTCTGACTTTTGGATCATTTGTGTGACTTGCTGCTATGACATATCGCAGGAAACCCGGAAAATGTTTCACGAAATACATTCCCATTATATGCTCATATTTGAAAGTTTCTGATAAAACCTCTGGAAATCCGCCAGATAGTATGACACCAAGCGTCCTTTCAGGAAAAGAGAGAGCAAATTCCTGAGCAATTATGCCCCCGGACGAATAACCCAGGATAACGGCTTTTTCAATTTCCAAGTGGTCTAATACAGCTTTAATCTCTTCTGCATACCCTTGGATGGTTACTGTTTTCTCGGGACCAATCGTATCTCCATTCCCGCTTAAATCAGGAAAAATAACCTGAAAATGCTCAGCCAGCAGGCCTTGATAATAAAATACCTTTCTCCCCATGGCAGGCGGATGTATAAAGATAATCGGTACACCATTTCCCATCGTTTCATAAAATATCTGTGTTTCCTCATAAATAAATGCTGGCACAAGAAATCGTCCTTTCCATTCACAAAACATAGATGGCCCTAAAGCCTCCTGTTCCATATAAAAATGGGACAGTTTTAGTCTGCCCCATCTCGGTCAATTCTTTATTACCAACATCAGTTAGGTCTTGTCTTTTTAGCTTTTTTGCTTCTCTGATCAAGCTCTTTCGAGAACTCCATATCGTTAATGCTCTTGTTTGTGCTCTGCAAGCCTGATTTAGTCTTAATATTGCGTTTTGTCATGTTAATCCTCCTTTACAGTACGTCATCATAGTATGACACCTTAGTCTTCAAATCATTATGGATTTTCGGCTGGAATCTGCATATACTAGATGTAATCATGTGATTATGCTTATTTCCGTGACTTTCTGAACAGTATATGATATTCTTGAATTAAGAATATGAAAAAAAACGACCGCAGGTGTTGCCGCACCCACGGTCATTCGCAATAGTCGTTCCCTTAGGGGATCGGCCTGTCAAAGACATAGACCTCTCCCTCAATTATCAGATCAAGGGAGGTCTATTTTTTATGGTTAAAAGTCATGACAGCAATGATCAGACTAGAGAAGGAAATCATCATCATGATCGATTCGAAAACTGTCAAAAGGCATCACCCCCTTTCGTACGGGGCTAGCCGACCACCCTTGAGAAACTCCCATTGCTTCTTTATTATAACACATCCTTGTCCATTTAGTCGAACGTCTGTTCTGTTTTAGGAAAATTGATTCTTCTTTCCTATTTTTTCAAGTTTCACTATCTTTATCGCCTGCAGATTTCCTTTGAAGATATCCGCGAAGAAAACCCATTTCTTTATTAAGCAAATACTCCATTTCCCCCAGCTGCTGCTTAGCAATTATCTGTGGACTGCCTGTCCATTCAGCACTGTGGATAAAGTAATAATTCTTTATTCGTTTAAAAATGATGACCGCTTCAGGAAAACAATCAAACAATCCTTTTACCTGATTTCTCCGCATGTAACTCCATCTTACCAGTTTCATGATATCAGCCTTTTTATACTCTTTTTACCCAGAAAACACTACCGCATGTTCTTAATGCAAAAAAACTGCCAAAAAGGCAGCATTGAATTTATTCTTTAAGTCTCGGCTTTGCCGGATCACATTTCGGCTTTTCAGACTGAGTGGACTCAGCAAGCTTTGACAGGTAGTAGCATTCTTCACGGTACATGTGATCAGCCATTAAAGCTGCAAATGTACCCAGTGCCTCCTTGCTCAATTCAAGCTCCTCAATTTCATTGAGAAAGTTCATAAACAAAGATATTTCAAGTGCAACATCGCTGTTGAACTTTTGAAGGGCCGGGAATGACTCAACATTTGTCCGAAGGAACCCGGACATTTCAACCGCCTTTATATAAAATGCTTCAAAATCCTTGGTATAGCCATCACTGATTTTTTTTATTTTCTTCTCAACACTTTCCATATTATCTGATATGGCTCCAGCATGGCCAGCTGCATCCAGAAGCCAGATTAAATGGTGATGGAGCTCATGAAGTACAGGCGGGACTTCCCCCTTTTTTAAATATTGAAGGACCAGCATATATTCTTCAAGTTCATTGACCATATGGTTTATAAAAACAGGACCAAGATGAATGGTAATTTTCCCTGTCAGATGACGTTCGAGTAGGTTCAATTTAAATTCCCTTAGCTTTTTAGCTTCCTGTTCTGCCCTCCGGCTCAATTGCTCCAGGTTATCCACTTCAACCCTGCCTAAAAGCTGATCGAAGGTTTGTATAAAGTAGTTCGCCCTTTCAATGCTGTCCTTTTCCTTTGGTGACAGTGAATCATGTATGAAGCGTGCATGATCACCCAAAATCTGAAGCCAAAACCCGTGTTCAAATTTTGCAGCACTTTCAAATCCAGCAGCCAAAATATCTCCCCTTTCAACCTTACTCATAAAAACATATCAGGAACCGTCCGAAATTATGCCTATATGCACGAATCTCAAAATTAATTGGTCACTTAGTTTTTTGCAGAAAGGGGGAATCCTGACTAGGCATCAGGCAAAAGCGCTTTTTTCATCATTACCTGGCCAATCTTTTTTTCAAATCCCATTTTAAGCAAAGCTTGAGATGCGGGATTGGAAGCAGAAATATTAACTGCAGTGAAATCAATTGATTCATCCTGATCCAGGAACAGCTGGCCCAGAATACTTTCAGTCATTGCCTCATATGCACTGCCAACCGTGAATTTTAGCTGATAAATGATAATTCGGTCTGTACGCCCTCCTGCATCCAGCACTCTTTTGTATAAAATGTAGCCTTCCTCTTTCCCATCTTCACTCATAAGTACAGCCGCTTCCCCTTGTCTCGCACTCTGCCACTGGCACTGCCAGGCAGCATCGCTGTCATAAAAGCTGAGTAACTGCAGCTGTTCGGGATATATCTTTTTTAATGATAAATGTCTTTCCATCAATGAGCCTATTTCATTATGTGTTAGCTTCATGTTTAGATAAAGCAATTGATCTGTAATCGCATAGCCTGCTTTCTTGTATAGCTTAATCGCTCTCTCATTTTCTTCAATTGCTTCAAGAACAGCAGTGTGCGCATTTTCAGCTTTATATATGCTGAGCACTTCCGACATCATGGCTGCAGAAAGACCTTTTCCCCTGTATTGTGGAGCAATCCCAGTGCCTCCGTTCCAGGCAATTTTTCTGCCCTTAATCTCCCGGAACCCATTCATTATGATTCCGCAGGGTTCTCCGTGCATAAAAGCGACAATCGATTTTTCAGGCGAAAGTCCCTCAGATGCCATACGATTAACAAAGGCCTGAATATCCATTTTTATTGGAACTATATAACCTTCAAAGCCTTTATTCCAGGCGGTCACCGCCTCCTCCAGGGTAACTTGAGAAAGTTTTTTTATTTTCATAAACGCTCTCCTTCAAATTTTACTTGGTGCATCTAATAGTTATTTATTTATGCTTGTTTCCTCTTTTAATAACAATGATAATGGCCATGGTTCCACACCTCCAACTATATAGACTTGGCAGTTTATTTATTTATAAAAAAAAGACCGGTTAGTTTATTTCAATTAAATCATTTATTTTCAGTTTTTTCAATCTTTTCTAAAAGTATTTTTTTTAAAATTTAAAGCCGATACATTAAGTATCGGCTTTAGTTTATTCACTATTTATTTAATGGTTTTTTCAGGAACCCTATAAGGAATGCAGACAAAAGAGCTCCTGCTATTATTCCTGCAAGGTAAATTCCCCATGGGCCATCGACGAGAGGGACGACAAAGACTCCTCCGTGCGGCGCTCTTAATCCGATTCCAGCCATCATTGAAATGGCGCCTGCCACGGCTGATCCTGCCATGATGGATGGGATGACACGCAGTGGATCTGCAGCTGCGAATGGGATTGCACCTTCTGTAATAAACGAAAATCCCATAATGTAATTTGCTTTTCCTGCATCCTGTTCCTGTTTTGTAAATCTATTTTTGAATAAAGTGGTGGCAAGTGCGATGGCAAGTGGCGGAACCATACCAGCTGCCATGATTGCTGCCATTGGTTCATATACTCCATTCGCAAGCAGCCCTGTACCAAATACGTATGCCGATTTATTAACCGGGCCGCCCATATCAAATGCCATCATCAGCCCAAGCACTACTCCAAGCATGACAGCATTTCCAGTACCAAGACCTGAAAGCCACTCAGTGATAGCAGTATTTAATGCGCCAACTGGTTTGTTGACAACATAAAGCATCAGCAATCCTGTGATAGCAATTCCAAAGAGCGGATAGAGCAAAATCGTTTTAATTCCTTCAAGTGATGAAGGCAGGCCAGCAAAGACCTTTTTCAAAACAACTACTACATAACCTGCAAGGAAGCCGGCGATGATGCCTCCAAGGAATCCTGCGCCTCCAGATGCTGCCATCATTCCCCCGACTGCACCTGCAGCAAATCCTGGGCGATCAGCAATACTCATGGCAATGAACGCTGCAAGGATTGGAACGATTAATCCAAATGCATTTCCCCCGCCAATGGTCATCAGTGCTTCTGCGATAGGATGATACGACGGATCATTAGGATCTGCTGCTTTATATCCGAACATAAAGGAAATGGCAATAAGTATTCCGCCCCCAACAACAAATGGAAGCATGTTGGAAACGCCATTCATCAGATGCTTATAAATTCCTGCTTTTTGTTCTTTATTATTCTCTGCATTTCTGCTGCTGTCTGCGCTTCCGCCCTTGTATACCGGTGCATCCTGCTTTAGCGCTTTTTCGATAAGCTCCTGAGGTTTTCGGATGCCGTCAGCAACTGCGGTTTGGAGAACATGCTTGCCGCTGAATCGCTCCATTTCAACCTTTGTATCTGCTGCGACTATAACTGCTGCTGCATTTGTAATTTCTTCCGGTGTCAGAACATTTTTAGCGCCGCTTGAGCCATTTGTTTCAACTTTAATATCAACGCCCATTTCAGCTGCCTTGGCTTTTAGTGAATCAGCCGCCATATAAGTATGGGCAATTCCTGTTGGGCAGGCTGTTACTGCTACAACAAATCGTTTACTGTCTGCAATATTTTGGACTTCCTCTTCTTCTGTCACGTCATAACTGTCTATAATTCCAATAACTTCGTCTGCAGAAGCAGCATTCTGGAGTTTTTTGCGTGCTTCCTCGATCATTAGTATCGATGAAAGCCTGGAAAGAGCTTCCAGATGTGTATTGTTTGCTCCTTCCGGTGCTGCAATCATAAAGAATAGATGTGCTGGCTGACCGTCAAGTGATTCATAATCCACTCCTGCTTCTGATTTGCCGAATGCAATAGCAGGCTCCCTTACCGCACCAGTTTTTGCATGAGGAATGGCTATTCCGTCGCCGATGCCTGTTGTGCTTTGTTCTTCCCTTTTTAAAATGGCATTTTTAAAGGCAGAACTGTCATGAAGCTTTCCTGCTTGATCAAGCTGGTTTACCAATCCATTTATGGCATCCATTTTGCCTGTTCCGCTCAACGAGAGCAGAATCGTATCTCTTGTAAGTAATTCTGTTATTCTCATCCTAAATCTCCCCTTTTAGGTTGACCTTTTCAATCGAAACCTGAGAAAGCAATTCCTCTGCTCTTTCCTTTGTGCAAATACCAAGTGAAAAAGCCGTTGCGCTTCCGGATGCAACACTGTATTGAAAAGACTTTTCTATATTTTTGTTTTTTTCATAAGCTGCAAGAAAACCGGCTACCATGGAATCTCCTGCACCTACAGAACTTTTCACTTCCCCTTTTGGAACGCTTGAAATATACGCAGCATCTTCAGAAATCAGGACTGCTCCCTCCCCTGCTAATGAAACAATTACATTCTGTGCGCCCATTTCTACAAGTTTCTGTCCATATGGGATCACTTCTTTTGCGGAAGTAAATTCTGTATTGAATATTTCACCTAATTCATGGTGATTGGGCTTTATTAAAAACGGTTTGTATGGAAGGACCTTTTTCAGTAACTCTCCCTCTGCATCTACCACAAAAGCTGTCCCGTTTTCTGAACAGATTCTAACCAGCTCTTCATAAGTTGATTCAGGCAATGCAGATGGAATGCTGCCAGCCAGGACAAGTAAATCTTCTTCTGACAGGCTGCGGATTTTATTTTTAAGATCTTCGAAATGCCTTCCTGAAATGGCCGGCCCTTTGGCATTGATTTCCGTTTCCGCCTCTGTCTTGATCTTTACATTGATTCTTGTGTCATCAGCAACTTGGACAAAGTCAGTTTGAATATTCTCTTTGTTTAAGTAATCAACAATATAATCTCCTGTAAATCCGCCTACAAAGCCAAGGGCCTTGCTTTCCACATCCATTCTGTTCAGCACTCTGGAAACATTTATCCCTTTTCCTCCAGGGAACTTTGTATCTTGCTGCATGCGGTTAAGACCGCCGACTATTATCTCATCCAATTCTACGATGTAGTCCACTGACGGATTTAGCGTCAATGTGTGTATCATGCTGTCACGACCTTTATTGTAGTTTTGCTGATATAAGGCTCTTGCTGATCCTCATTCAGGTCATTTGTAATAATTGCTGCTGTATGCAAATCGGCAATCTTGGCAAACGCGATTTCTGAAAACTTCGTATCATCGGCAAGCACGAATGCCTCCCTTGAAAGCGAAATGGCCATTTGC
>NZ_CAXQGS010000076.1:0-70326 GCF_964223445.1 Cytobacillus sp. | reverse complement strand
ATGCTGATTTTCAATTTTGCTATTACTACTTATGTAAATTCTTACATTTTAAACCTTACCACCTTTTCAAGCCGGAATGTAGCTGTGTATAAGAGCATTGTTTACAAAAAAAGATTGAGGAAACCTTCCTCAAGCTTAGAAATTATTTTAACTTAAATGAACTCTTCAGCGATACAATCCTGTTAAAAACAGGTTTTTCTGCTGATGTGTGTTTCGGGTCGACATTGAAATAGCCATGACGGAAGAATTGGAATTTATCCTGGGCTTTTACATCCTTCATGTTAGGTTCAATGAAACCATGAACAATTTCAAGTGAGTTCGGGTTCACATAGTCAAGGAACGTTTTCCCTTCCGCATCGTTTTCAGCAGCATCATCTGTGTCTGCCTCAGCATTCTGATCGGCATCTTCGTCAAGAATCAATGGCTCGTATAAACGGAATTCAGCCGGAATGGCACTCTTTGCATCCACCCAGTGAAGCGTACCCTTTACTTTTCGGCCGGTAAAACCTGTTCCGCTCTTCGTTTCAGGGTCATATGTGCACTGCAGCTCAACAACATTGCCATCCTCATCCTTGATGACATCGTTGCACTTGATGAAGTATGCATGCTTTAAGCGTACTTCATTGCCAGGGAAGAGGCGGAAATATTTTTTCGGCGGATCTTCCATGAAATCGTCCTGCTCAACATAAATCTCCCTCGAGAAAGGAATTTGGCGCATGCCCATCTCAGGATTTTCCGGATTGATTTCCGCATCAAGCATTTCAGTTTGATCTTCCGGGTAGTTTGTGATCACAACCTTTAATGGGCGAAGCACACCCATTGTGCGAGGGGCTTTCAATTTCAGGTCTTCGCGGACATAATGCTCAAGCATGGCCTCATCCACTACACCGGACCCTTTTGAAACACCCGTTTCTTTTACGAACTCTCGGATTGCTTCCGGAGTATAGCCCTTGCGTCTTAGACCGGAAATCGTCGGCATGCGCGGGTCATCCCAGCCATCTACATAATTTTCTTCCACAAGCTGCTTCAATTTTCTTTTGCTCATAACTGTATTAGAAATATTCAGGCGGCCAAACTCAATTTGCTGCGGCGTGCTTTCCATTTCACACTCTGCGACAACCCAGTTATATAGCGGGCGCTGATCTTCAAACTCGGTTGTACATAAGGAATGGGTAACTCCTTCGATTGCATCCTCAAGCGGGTGGGCAAATGCATACATCGGATAGATGCACCACGTATCCCCCGTATTGTGGTGAGTTGCATGTGAAACACGATAGATAACCGGATCGCGCAAGTTCAGGTTCGGTGATGACATGTCGATCTTTGCTCTGAGAACCTTTGCTCCGTTTTCAAATTCACCTTTACGCATGCGTTCAAATAAATCAAGATTCTCTTCAGCTGAACGGCTTCGGTATGGGCTTTCTTTCCCAGGCTCTGTCAGCGTTCCGCGGTATTGACGGATCTCTTCCTGGCTTAAGTCATCCACATATGCTTTTCCTTTCTTGATTAAAAGAACTGCACGGTTGTACATTTCCTCGAAGTAATTCGATGCAAAATGAAGCTCCTCCCATTCGTAGCCAAGCCATTTAACATCCTCTTTAATGGCATCCACAAATTCCTGATCTTCCTTTAGCGGATTCGTATCATCAAAACGGAGGTTTGTCTTGCCATTAAAATCATCTGCCAGGCCGAAGTTGATGACTATCGATTTGGCATGTCCGATATGAAGATAACCGTTCGGCTCAGGCGGGAAACGAGTAATGACCTCTTTGCGCTTTCCTGATTCCAGATCCTCTTTAATAATCGTTCGTATAAAATTTGAATTGTTTTCCAAACCGGTATCAGCCTTTCTGTTTATGTAGTTAGTACTTATTTTAATAATATCGGGAAGGAAAATAAAGCGAAACTTCCCTTAGCTGCGCTCCTAATGCCTGCTTTTTTGTTTATAGGGCAATGCTGCTAATTTCTATATTCATTCTATCTATTATAAACAAGTCGATGCTGGAAAAAAAGTTTTTCTGAAGACTGGATGCGAAGTTTTACAAAAATGTTAAATGCTTTCAAATAAGGAGGGATAGAGGAATAGTAAAAGAATATCTCTTAATAGGAAATAACCTATTGAATGGAGGAAGGAACATGCCTGAGAAGTATCCTATTTTAGAAGGCGCAGAACCTTTTTATTATGAAGGAAATGAGATTGGGATTTTGGTATCGCATGGCTTTACGGGCTCAACACAAAGCATGCGTCCGCTAGGGGAAGCTTATGCAAATGCAGGGTATACGGTCTGCGGCCCAAGGCTGCGGGGACACGGCACTCATTATGAAGAAATGGAAACAACGACCTATCAGGATTGGATTCATTCTGTTGAAGAAGGCTATCAGTGGCTGAAAGAGCGCTGCAGTACGATATTTGTTACAGGTCTGTCGATGGGCGGTACCCTGACATTGTATATGGCCGAGAAATATCCGGAGATTAAGGGGATTATCCCGATTAATGCAGCTATTGAGATTTCTGATATGGCTGAAGCAGCCAGCCTGGATGTCCGCTTCCTTGATGCAATTGGTTCAGACATTAAAAACCCTGATATAAAAGAGCTTGCCTATGAAAGGACACCGGTTAAATCGCTTGGTGAAATAACAGAATTGATGAAGAAGGTCAAAGCCGATTTAGGAAAAGTGACTTGTCCTGCGCTGATTTTTGTCTCAAAAGAAGATCATGTAGTTCCGCCTTCCAATTCGCAGGAAATATACAGCAGCATTAAATCAGCTGCAAAGGAATTGGTCACCCTGGACAACAGCTATCATGTGGCAACACTGGATAACGATCAGGACATCATTATCGAAAGAACACTGCATTTTTTGCAGCGGGTACTGGAAACAAGCAGTCTGCAGGGGTGACGGGGGAGCTTAATCTGGCTCCCTTTTTTATGTACTGCATATAGAAGGTTTTCATTGTTTCAATAAAGTTCTGCACCTTGATGTGATGCTAAATTCCCGTTCCTTTTTTCAATCAGTTATGGTAGTATTTAGTGATGCGAAATAATTAACTGATTTATTCTGGAGATAAAAAGAAAGCGGGGGATGCAGTTGATAAAGGCTGTTAAAGAGACTTTGTGGACAAAGTCTTTCATTATGCTGATGGTCGGAAATTTATTTGTCTTTATGTCGTTTCAGATGCTGATTCCGACACTGCCTCCATATATAAAGTCCATAGGAGCAACTGGTCTTGAAATTGGGCTTGTTACGGCACTGTTTTCGATTGGAGCCGTTTTGAGCAGACCTTTCATCGGATTCATGCTTGAATATAGAGCAAGGAAGCAGCTGGTGCTGATTGGGGCAGCGGCGCTTCTGGCCATAACGGTTATATATCCGCTGTCAAGCGTGGTGATGATTTTTCTGCTGTTCCGATTCATCCACGGGCTCGCTTGGGGATGGTCAACAACTGTGAATGGGACGGCTGCTGTAGATGTAGTGCCTAATTCCCGTCTTGGAGAGGGAATGGGTTACTATGGCCTCAGCGTTACGATAGGGATGATCATCGCTCCGAGTCTTGGAATCTATCTATATCAGATTACTTCTTTTACCAACCTTATTTATATCTCGAGTGTACTTGGTGTAATTGCCATCGGCCTCCTATCCATTGTTCGCTACGAAACGCCTGCAGCTGTTCTGGAAACAAGGAAAGAGGATCTGAAATTTTCTTACTTAGGCTCATTAATCGAAAAATCCAGCTGGTTTCCTGCCTTTATTACGATTATTGTGACATTTGGGTATGGTTCCATCGTAACGTTCATCGTAATTTTTGGAGAAGAGCGCGGCATTGATCAGATTTTCCTTTTCTACCTGTTCAATGCGATCATGGCATCGCTTTCGAGGCCAATTGCCGGAAAGTGGTTTGACCAGCGTGGGCCAAAGGGACTTGTACTGCTTTGCACGTTCTTGACCTTTATTGGTATGTGGGTACTTTCTTTCGCTCATTCGAATTTGTTTATTATCATAAGCGGAATTTTGTTCGGGATTGGCTTTGGATCGTTGATTCCTACTCTGCAGTCATGGACGCTGTCGATGACACCACCCAACCGCCGGGGTGTGTCAAATGGAATGTTCTTCTCATCCATCGACCTTGGCATTGGACTAAGCGGCCTTGTGTTTGGGGTGCTTGCACAGTTTGTGGAAACGGCAGCACTGTTCCAAATATCAAGTGTGTTCCTGATTCTTGGCATGGCTGTTACAGTCCTTTATGGCAGACGGCGCTCAGCCGCCCGCCCGCAGCAAGCCTCTTAATGAAGAATGAAAACTGGCAGACAGGAATATATATTTCTGTCTGCCAGTTTTTATTTTGATTTGGGGTGGTATTAATAAAGTAAAGATGGTTCCAATCATTAAGAATATTACACAGGAATACAGCAATGTTTCAAAAATGATAGAGAAATGAAATTTTTTGCAGAAAAATTTTTGCTACAATATAAGGATAAAGGATGAAAATTGGCGCATTATGCGTTTTTTATAAAAGCATGCTGATAAAGCCCTATGATATTAGGAAATCAGCAGGCTGTTCAATAAACTCTTTTAAAAGCCGGTGCCTCTAGGCACACTTTTAATAATAGCACTGCGGGGGATCAAGATGACTTTAGAGAAGCAGCTAATCAGCAAAACCTTTTACGAGACCTTCATGGGATCTAATGAAAATGTGCATCCGATCAGGGTTTTGGGTGAACTGTATGTGGCTGAGCAGCAGAACGAAGTGCCCGATTTAACCAATATCCGTTTCGCCCAGGGTGAGGTGTATTTCCTTAACAAGGATTATGAAGCGGCCATTTTTAAATGGGAGAGCATCCCGAATGAATTGGGGCCATGGGCACAGAAAAATATGGCTGATGCCTATTTTGAATTGGATTTGCTTTCAAATGCGGAGGACTTTTACAAATCGATTGAAACAGATTCAGAGGTGTTGAAAACCGAAGTGCTCCTTCAGCTGTTTTCACTTTACATACAGCGAGGCAAGCTTGAACTTGCTGTAGAAGCCATTAAAGATGCGGTTCGATTAAATCCGGATTATCCGGATGTGACCGATCTGGCACGCGGATTCTTTGAAGAACACAGCGATTGGGGAAATGCAGTGGAGCTGGCTGTCAATGAAGCAATCAGGACGGAATCCATATCCTGGTTTGAAGTTCTTCACTCGTATGTGGAGCAGGGGCGGACAGTTAAAACGGAGCCGAACTATTTCAGTGAGGCGCTTGCGGTATTATACCGTGTGGACGAGGCTCATTTTGAAAGTTTATCAGCGGCTCTATGGAATAGCTACAAGAAATCAGATCTGTATTTCTCATGGCTGAAAGAATTTAACCATCTTCTCCTGAATATGGAGCCAGGGCGCTCACATACATGGAGCCTGCTTTCCGAGCTTTACAAGGATACTTATTTTGAATTAATCAGCGGTAAGCATCTAATCCGGGACTTATCACACCTGATACCGAATCATATAACTAACTGGGTGAAAATAGCTGCACCTTCGCATTCCCTTGTTTCGGCTTCGGCAGTGCTGGCGTGGAGCGAAATTTTCCCGTCCAACATTGATTCATCAGCTGTCAGCGAGGCAGAGGGCCTTGTGAATCGCTCTGTTCGCTTTCAGGATAGCTTGGAGGAAAGCTTCAAGCTATTTGAAAATGTCATGAAATGGGCGAAGGAAAAGGGCGTGCTAATGGGGGAACGCTTTGAATGGATGGTCCGTGAGCTCCTTGATTTGGATGCCGGGCATTTGCTGATTGCCGGTGCGGCTTCAAATGGGAAATCCTCGTTTGTCAACACTCTTCTCGGTGAAGAGCTGATGGGAGATTCCACTTCTGCTTCAGTGCTGTTCAAGGATAGTGATGAAGCGGAAATTCATGCCGTTACGGACGAGGAAGTGCGGAGTATTTCTGATCTGGAGGACTTTAGGCAAAGCGCAGAAAAAAGCCAGCAGACGCTTATACGATGCAAAATGCCATTCGGCTTTTTACAGAATAATAGACTTGCTGTCATTGATACGCCTGGTCTTGCGGGGCAAAGCAAGTTCAGAAATGGTGTGTTCCAATATCTGCATTTCGCAGACAGCATGCTGTTTGTCCTGAATGCGGATTCGCCTCTGACAGATAAAGAGCTGGATCTTGCTGTGAGAATGAGAGAGCAGGCTCCGGAATTGCCTATTCATTTCCTTCTCAGTAAAATGGACCGGATTCCAGACAGCCAGGATGCCATGGATCTTCTTGATGAAACTCAGTCCCGTGTGCATACCTACTTTCCAAAAGCAAAGGTGTTTGCTTTCTCCGCGTATTATGAAAGCGAAAGCCAGCTGAAAGATTTAGCAGTCTTTATCAAGTCGATGGTGGATCGAGGGGACCGGAAAGAAGAGCGTACAGCAAAGGTTCTTTACTATGTTAAAAAATCGATCAAATTCCTTCTTGAAAAACGCGTAGAGATGGAAAACAGCTTGATTGATACTATTAAATGGAACGAAGAAATGGTAACAAAACTTAAGGGTGCCAACAATCAGCTGAGTGATATGGAAGAAGAAAAGGTCCGGACAATTAAAAAGTCCTACAGCCAAATTAAAGATAAAATGAGACAGGATCTTGAGAAAAAGATTCCGGAACTGCTTCGGAATTGTTCTGAAATGGTGACAGAGGACAGTGATTTTGGAAAAATCCACACAGAACTCAATGACGAAATGAATAATCGGGTACATGAATATATTGAAGAGACGGTTTTGCCGGATTTCCATGTTTCCATTCAGGAGTGGATTGCTGAAAGTGAAGGAGAGTTCAGAAGCAGCCAGGCATATCTGGATGAAATGAGCGAAAGCTTCAATGAGCTATATGGCGAGGAGAAAATCTCGCTTGGCTGTGACTTTAGGGTTCTGGATGACTGGCGCCGCGACGCGGATCGAATGACACGGGGAAGTGTTCAGCTGGAAAAGGCGAACATTCTAAACCGCTTTTCGCCATCGCAGTTCCTGCTGAAGAGTGCAGGCAAGCTGCTTGGTGCGATCCAGCAGAATAAAGCCATGCTCCATAATAAATATAAACAGTTCATTGAACATGAAGACTATAGTGAGATCGCAGAATCCATCACCAATAAATTCATGCAGCAATTCGAGCTTTTCGAGAAATCGCTTGAACGGGATATTAAAATGTTTTTCAGAAATCCGTTTGATGTATTGAATCATACGGTTGAAGAGACCTATACCGACATTGCAGATAATAAAGAAGCTTTAAGCGATATGCGCAAAAATCCTGAGATTTACCAGGATCCCCTGACACTATTTGACCTGAAGCTGCGCCAGTTTGAATGGATGACTTCAGCAGGGGGAAAAGTTAAGGAATATCGTTGAAAATTAGGGGGGAGTTTTCCTTCCTTTTTTTTATGAAAAAAATAGAAAAAACAGGTTTGATTTATAACGAATAAGGGTAAAGAAGCTAGTCTATTAAAATCTTAAACTCATAAACGTGAACATGAACTTGAAATCGGAAACAAAGATAAAGAAAAATTGGGGGAAAGAAGGAGAGAACAGGTGAGTTTTAAGGGAAAGCAAATAATGGGTTTGGGCCTAACCGTATTTTTTATGTTTATTCTAATGTTTGTCATTCTGTCTATGGTGAATGGAATGAAGGCGAACATGCTGGAAGTTGTGGAGGATCGCTATTATAAGGTAAACCAGGCTACAGAGATCAGACAGCTTTTTTACCAGACAGATCAGCAGCTGCTGAGTGTGCTCACCGACATAGAATCGGCAGATCCAGCCATGACGGCTGAATTGATTGAGGCAAACCATGAAGGGATACAAACCCGGATTTTGAAATTGGAAAATGAATTAAATAGACAGAAATCGAGCCTGCTATTAAAGGAAGTAGAACAGGCATATGAATCATATGCCCAAATGCAAAAGAGCTTCATTGGATTAATGGGAGGCGGAGATCTGGATTCCCTGGAAGATCTGTACAGGGAAGAAAGGGAAAACCGAAACTCTCTTCTGGTTAAGCTGGCTGAATTTAAAGAATATCAGGAATCCATCATGGCTGATTCCCTGGAAAGTGCAAATGAAACGTATAATCAGTTAGTATCGACTTTGGTTGCTGCGGTTGCAATAGCTATTATTTTAATCGTCGGAGTGACGGTTTGGGTGATTAGAAGTACAGGCAGAAGCATCAGCTTAATTACAAAGGGAATTAAGGATATTGATTATCAAGACCTTTCTTCCATTTCAAGGCTGAATATCGAAACAAAAGATGAGATCGGTGAAATCGCGATAGCCTTCAACTCTATGGCTGATTCACTGGAGAATTATTACGAAAAAGAACAGCGCTATTCGGCTGAAATCAGTGAGCAGAACTGGATTCAAAGCCAGTCTGCTGCATTAGTAAGCATCTATAGCCAGCATGTGGCCATAGGGAATTTGGCAGATGATTTTATTTCTAGGATGGCACCTGCTGCCGGAGCCAATCTCGGAGTAATTTATGTGAAGGATGACAGCGGAAGCAAACCTGTATTTAAAAAACAAGCTGCTTATGCCGATGGAGCGGAAGATGCAGGAAGAGACTTTTTCTTTGCCGGAGAAGGAATAGCAGGGCAAACAGTCAGGGATAAGAAAACAATATTACTTCAAGATGTTCCGGAGGATTACAAGGTCCTATCAACCGGTTTGGGAGATGTCAGGCCGAAAAGCATCATGATGGCACCTGTCATGCTCAAAGATGAGGTCGTTGCAGTTGTGGAATTGGCAAGTTTGAGGCAATTCACTGATGCACAGATCAAGCTCCTGGAAAAAGTAATTGATACATTAGGAATAGCCATTACCAATATTTCAGGAAGAATGGAGATCGAACGCTTATTGGCAGAATCTCAGGCACAGACAGAGGAACTTCAGGCACAGGCTGAAGAGCTGCAGTCCCAGTCGGAGGAACTGCAGGCCCAATCTGAAGAAATGCAGAGTCAATCCGAAGAGCTGCGCATGATTAATGAACAGCTTGAAGAGCGCTCCAGAGATGCGGAAATGAAATCCGAAGAACTTCAGGCTGCCAAGGAAGAGCTGGAGGAAAAAGCAAAGCAGCTGAGTTTAAGCTCAAAATACAAGTCAGAATTCCTGGCAAATATGTCGCATGAGCTGCGCACGCCGCTTAACAGCATATTGCTTTTATCAGAGATGCTGGCAGAAGATCCGGATCAAATCCTCACTGAGGAACAGAAGGAGTTTTCCAAGGTTATTCATACATCCGGACAGGATTTGCTTACCCTGATCAATGATATTCTGGACCTTTCAAAAGTAGAAGTAGGAAAACTGGAGATAAGCTTTGAGGAAGTCAATATGGGTGAAATGTCGCAGCGTATGAAGCAGCATTTTACACAAGTGGCAAAGCATAAACACCTTGAGTTTACTGTAAGCTCTTCAGAAGAAGTGCCGCCTGTATTCAATACCGATGAGCAGCGGCTCCAGCAAATTGTGAAAAATCTCCTGTCAAATGCATTTAAATTTACGGAAGAAGGTTCAGTAGCAGTCACTTTTGAAAAAGCCGCACAGAGCGATTTCTTTGGTTTGCCGCTATCCACCTATACAGATGACTGGCTTAAAGTAACAGTGCTGGATACAGGTATTGGCATTCCAGCGGAAAAGCAGCAGCTGATTTTTGAAGCCTTCCAGCAGGCTGATGGAGCCACGATGAGAAGATATGGCGGAACGGGCCTGGGATTGTCCATCTCCAAGGAATTTGCCCAGCTGCTCGGCGGCATTTGCAAAGTGGAGAGTGAAGAAGGAAAAGGAAGCCGCTTTACACTGGTCATTCCTAATCTGCCAAACGGCATGCCTGATATAGAGGCAGGTTCGCTTGCTTTAGAAGAAGCAGCTGTAACCGCTGAACCTCTGGAGGAAGTGTCTGAGGCAGCAGAACCCCCAGCTGCTGAAGGAATTAGTGAAGCAGAGCATCAGCATACAGGTACTGAGCTTAAAGATAAAACAGTCATAGTCGTAGATGATGATCACAGAAATATTTATGCGCTGAAAAATGCTTTAAATAAAGAAGGCATGAATGTCCTTACAGCAGAAAACGGGATGCAGTGCCTGGATTTAATAATGGGTACAGAAAAGATTGATATTGTGCTGATGGATATTATGATGCCGGTTATGGATGGTTATGAAACCATGAAGAGGCTTCGCGGGCTGGACAGGCATCAGGATGTTCCAATCATTGCCCTTACTGCCAAGGCAATGAAAGGCGATAGGGAAAAGTGCATGGAAGCTGGTGCAACAGATTATATCAGCAAGCCGTTAAAACTGGACCAGCTGCTGTCCGTAATGAGGGTGTGGCTTTCATAGAAGGAACCCGGGGGGCACCAGTCCTGACATACGGACACTGTCACCATAATTTTATTCTCGAAAGTTGAGGAATGGATAGAATTGAAAAAGGAAGAATTAGAGATAGATTTACTTTTAAAGGCCATTTACGGTTTATCCGGGTATGATTTCCGGCAATATATGCGCTCTTCTATTGCGAGGAGGATACAAAATCGCATTAGCAGGGATCGGCTGCCCAGCATAACAAGCCTCACAGAGAAGGTTATACATGAAGATGGATATCTGCAAAAGGTCCTGAGCGATTTTTCAATTAATGTTACCGAAATGTTCCGGGACCCTTCGTTTTTTAAAGCTTTTCGAAATGAGGCTGTCCCGATGCTCAGAGAATTGCCTGAGATCAGAATTTGGCATGCAGGCTGTTCGACTGGAGAGGAAGCCTATTCCATGTCTATTTTGATGGAGGAGGAAGGTCTGGGGGAACGAACTAAAATTTATGCCACAGACATCAATGAAAAGGTGCTGAAAAAGGCTGAGAGCGGAATGATCCCTCTGCAAAAAATGCAGCTCTACACAAAGAATTACATTATGGCAGGCGGAAAAAAATCATTTTCTGAATACTACACTACCGATTGTGAAGCAGCTTATTTGAATTCATCCCTGCTTGATAGAATGGTTTTTGCACAGCATAATCTGGTGACCGATGGTTCTTTTAATGAATTTCATGTGATTATATGCCGCAATGTCATGATTTATTTTAACACTGATCTGCAAAGCCATGTTTTTAATCTTTTCAATGAAAGCCTTAGCATGGGAGGTTTTCTGGGACTTGGAAGCAAGGAAGCGCTGAGGATGGAAGTGCCCGTATTTGAAGAAATCAACCTGCAGGAAAAGATTTTCAGGAAGACCGCTCAAGCATAAGAAAAACAGAGTGCGGGCCCTATTTGAGGGACTGCACTCTGTTTTTTTGCAAAAATATTATGTAACTAATTTGCCTGAACCAGAACAACACACATATCATCATCGGCGCTTGCCTGCTGCTCTTTAGTCAAAATCATATCGATTGGTTCTGCTGTTCGGGCTGCATTCCAATGGAAGGATGCGAAGCGCTGAAGATATTCACAAGGGTTAAGATTATTCTGTTCCACTGCTTCTTCTACTCCGTCCGTAAACAGGAGCAGCTGGATGGAGTCTATATAGGGAATTGTTTCTTTTTGGATCGTAATATCTTCAAAAAAGCCTACTGCACACATATTGCTGGTTAAACTGACCATTTCCTTTTTATCTGTGAGTGCATATCCGGTTGGATGTCCGGCATTTACATACTCGACGGTTTTGTCTTTTTTATTAAGGACGAGATAAATGGCTGTAAAATAATATGGAATCCGCTGATTGCGCTGATTAAGGGAGTTCATCCACCGATTTAGTTCCTTCATGACGTATTCAGGATCGCTGCATGTTCTGATAGCATCCCTTAGTACAGAAGAGATAAACATGCATACAAGGGATGCTGAAATTCCGTGGCCCATCATATCCAGCTGGATGGCAGCAAAGCGGTGTTCATCTATTTGGTGCCAGTAATACATATCCCCTGCAAGTTTGTTGGCCGGCAGGTAGGAAGCCTTTAACAGTGTATGTTCATGATAAATCGGCTCACTCAGCATGCTGGTCTGAACCTGCATGGATAAATCCAATTCATTCTTGATTTTATTTTCCTGCTCCTTATGCCAGTCCTTTTCATATTTAAGTCTTAAAGCAGCACGAATCCGGGCAAGCAGTTCCGTTTTATTTATGGGCTTCATAACATAATCAGTTCCGCCCGCATCTAGTGCCTCAGCTACTTTATTTGAATCTTCCAATGCAGTTACAAAAATCACCGGAATATCCTTTAAATGCGGAATCTGCTGAAGCCGCCGGCATGCTTCAATTCCATCCATCTCCGGCATCATAATATCCATTAAGATAATGTCTGCTTTTATATCAGCTGAGAAAGGTGAATATCCCTGAAGATGCTGAAACATATCCTTTGCAGAAGAAAACGTTAAATGGTCTTTATATCCGGCGCGTTTTAATATATGCTGAATGACAAACAAATTGGCTTGATTATCGTCCACAACTAGGATTCCCATAGACTGTTTCCCTTCCCGTGTTTTTACGATTGAATTCTTTATATAAATATCCTTAACATATACCCCGTTTTGGAATGGGGAAAACCATAATATTAATAGTTTTTTGCTTTAGGCAATTCTGCAGAACGGCATAAAATAAACTATATATTGTAAGCGTTTTCTTTTAATTTTCTAAAATAATAATATTAAGCGATATAATCACGCGAATTAATCATATTTAATATATCTACATACCTTTGTGTATTTTTATGGTGAACATCTGTGTTTTTCAGATAGAATTTTCTCTTGATTTCTTTGCGGATAAGAGTAAAATAAAGATTAAATTTTCAGAGATTAGGAGATGTCAGAATGAAAGTCGTGAAGTTCGGAGGATCTTCTTTAGCATCCGGAAAGCAAATCGAGAAGGTTTTCAATATTGTAAATGCAGATCCAGAGCGGAAGATAATAGTCGTCTCGGCTCCTGGTAAGCGATTTTCAGCAGACAATAAGGTTACTGATTTATTAATCGCATGTGCAGAAAAACGGAATCAGGGGGAGGCAGCTGATGACTTGGCTGAAGCTGTATTGGATCGGTATGGCCAAATAGCTGATGAATTGGAGCTTGATCCAAAAATTAAAGATATAATTAGGGAGGATCTTTTTACAAGGCTCTCCAGCGATACAGATGATCCTGAAGTTTTTATGGATCTGATTAAGGCGAGCGGCGAGGATAATAACGCTAAGCTTATTGCAGCATATTTTCAGCAGCAGGGAGTAGAAGCAAGGTATGTGAACCCGAATGAAGCGGGATTGCTTGTAAGCCCTGAGCCCGGAAATGCACAGGTTCTTCCTGAGGCATATGAGAATCTATATTCCTTAAGGGAACAGGACGGGATTATCATTTTTCCAGGTTTCTTTGGATATAGCAGGGAAGGGCAGGTGTTCACATTTTCAAGAAGCGGATCGGATGTAACAGGTTCCATTTTGGCTGGGGCAGCCAAAGCGGACTTGTATGAAAACTTTACAGATGTGGATGCTGTATTTTCGGTAAATCCATTTATTGTGGAAAGTCCTAAAGAAATCAAAGAATTGACATACCGCGAAATGCGGGAGCTCTCCTATGCAGGTTTTACCGTCCTGCATGATGAAGCACTTGTGCCGGCATTCAGGGCTGGTATTCCTGTGCAGATTAAAAATACGAATAATCCATCTGCTCCTGGCACCAGGATTGTGAACAAGCGCGCTAACACAAACGGACCTGTGATCGGGATTGCCAGTGATCAGGGATTCTGCAGCATATACGTCGGCAAATACTTAATGAACAGGGAAGTAGGCTTCGGGAGGAAGCTGCTGACCATTTTGGAAGAGTATGGCCTCAGCTATGAGCATACGCCGTCAGGAATTGATGACATCTCCATTATTCTTCGGGAAAACCAATTTACTGATGGTATGGAGGAAGAGATTCTGAGCCGTATTCAACGTGAACTTCACGCGGATGAGGTGAAAATCCAGCACAGCCTGTCGCTTATCATGGTAGTTGGTGAGGGGATGCGCCAAAACATCGGAACAATGGCCCGCGCCTCCAAAGCCCTCGCTAAAGCGAAAGTCAATATGGAAATGATCAATCAGGGCTCATCTGAAGTGAGCATGATGTTTGGCGTACAGGCAGTGGATGAAAAACGCGCGGTACAGGCGCTTTATAATGAGTTTTTTGCTGCGGTGGCAGCTGTGTGATCATTATCCGAAAGTAAATCTGTTTAAACGAAAGTAAAATGATTTATCTGAAAGTAAAATGATTTATCTGAAAGTAAATAGGCTTTATATGCAAATAAATCAAACGTTTGATTGAAAAAGCTTGGGGCATTAGCCTCGAGCTTTATTTTATGGAATGAAAAATCTTAAGATAATCAAAATAAGAAGGAACTTTTTCAATCTGGAAGGAGAAAAGGATATGAAGAAATTACTGATACTGGGAATAATGCTGATGATGCCGCTGAATATGCTGGCAGCTCAAGGCAATGCAGCTGCACAGAAACCGTGTATCACACAATCAGAGGTTAAGTTTGAAAATGAATTCCGCAGATTATGGATCGACCATGTATTATGGACAAGCAATTATATTACAAGTGCTACAACAGCCGGGGCGGAGGATCAGAAACAGGTTCTGGCAAGGCTCTTGAAAAACCAGGAGGATATCGGCAATTCAATAAAGCCCTATTATGGAGATGCTGCAGGAAATAAGCTTACAGAACTGCTTAAGGAGCATATAGTTATTGCAGGAGATATTGTGGAAGCTGCCAAGAGCGGGCAAGGCGCAAAAGTGAATCAGCTGAACAAAGAATGGCATCGCAATGCCGATGATATGGCTGCTTTTATAAGCAATGCCAATCCTAATCTGAAAAATGAAGATGTTAAAAAGTTGCTGTACACGCATCTCGAATTAGTGACGGATGATTTAACAGCGAGCCTTGTTAAGGATTGGGATGCCAGAATTGTTTCTATTGATGACGGGGTGACACATATTATCATGATGGCAGATGCCATTTCAGATGCAGTTGTGAGGCAATTCCCGGACAAATTCAAAGGGTGAATACAAGAGGCTTCAGCACATGCTGGAGCTTCTCTTATTTTTCCTTTGACAAAGCAGCCTGTCTCATTATAAGCTATTTAGCGTGCCGAAAAAAATAATGTAAATTTTTCACATATAGAAGGAGGGATATCCGCTATGTCTGGGGATCAAAAGAAAAAGATGATCATATTGATGATCAATATGTTTATTGCGATTGGAAGCTTTGGGATTATTATTCCGATTTTGCCGGCTTATTTGGAATCCATTAATCAGGGGGGAACGGCAGCAGGCCTGATGATTGCCATTTTCGCGGGTGCCCAGCTGATTTTTTCTCCCATTGCTGGAAAATGGGCTGACCAGTATGGCCGCAGAAAGATGATTATTTACGGGTTAGCTGGTTTGACACTATCCATGCTTGTCTTTTATGCAGTAGATTCCATTTGGCTGCTTTACTTTTCACGTGTCATTGGAGGCATAGGGGCAGCCTTGCTGATTCCAGCTATTTTTGCTTACATTGCTGATATTACTACCATGGAGCAGCGTGCAAAGGGGAATGGCCTTGTCTCAGCTGCGATGTCACTTGGAATTGTGGTTGGGCCTGGAATTGGCGGATTTTTGGCAGACTTCGGCTTGAAAATGCCATTTCTGATTTCAGCGCTTGTATCTCTAGTGGCTGTTATTTTTTCAATTGTGCTCCTCGAAGAAAGCAGCACATTGCAGACGGTGCCAGGAGAGATGCCTGAAGAGGAACCGATGGTCAAGAAGCTGGCAATGTCTGTTAAGAAGCCATATTTTATTCCGCTTGTTATTACATTGGTGATGAGCTTTGGGCTAATGGCGTATGAATCTGTGCTGGGGCTGTACCTTGATAATGAGTTTGCTGCTACTCCACAGGAAATTGCCATTATGGTGACTTCAACGGGGGTCATTAGTGTTATTGTTCAGTTATTTGTAGTCGATCGGGTGGTTAATAAATTCGGAGAAGGCAAGGTATTGAATATCTTTTTAGCTGTTGCAGCGTCAGGATTCCTTGTCTCACTGTTTGCAGGCAGCTATGCGCTTTTCTTCGTTATTTCACTGATCATTTTCCTTGCTACTTCCATCCTGCGTCCCGTTTTAACCACGCTAATCTCAAAAATGGCCGGCAATGAGCAGGGATTTGCGATGGGTATGAACAATGCTTATATGAGTATTGGAAACGTGCTTGGGCCGACGATTGCAGGTGTACTCTACGATGTCCGGATAACTTATCCGTTTGTTCTCGGTCTGGCCTTATTGATCGTTACATTGTTTATCACGATTGCCTGGCAGAAAAAGGAGCCGAAACCGAAAGCGGCTGTATAGAAACGGCTTGGAGACTTTGTCTTCAAGCTTTTTTTGTTTTTTCTGCCATTTATTCAAGACCAAATTATAAATCGGCATTGAAAGAATCATAATTGGCTTTAATTGTGGCAATTTTGTGAAAGAAACGCAGTTCGATTGACATAGTGCAAATAATGTATTATTCTGAAAATAACAAAAATATTGAGCGAATGACGGCTGCGGGAGAGAGCATTCAGTAGCCACCGAAGGAGCAAGCTTCAAAAATACCCTTGAAGCCAATCTCTCAGGTAGACAGACCGCAGTCAGACGCATCTCTGGAGAGCGCGCAGGAATCCTGCGACACCAAAGGGGTTAAACTCTCAGGTAAAAGGACAGGGAAGGGGGATAAAGAAGCCGCCTTTTTCTGTCCTTTTTATATGGATGGCAGCTTCGGGAAAAGCAGATGGAGGAATCTATATGAATACAAATATCAATGCAAACAGGGCGACATTGCTGATATCCTGTCCTGAGAGGCCTGGCATTATCTCCACAGTCTCCAATTTCCTGCTGGAGCATAAGGCTAACATTGTCCATTTTGACCAGCACACAACCGATCCGCTGGCAGGCATCTTCTTTATGAGGATTGAATTCGATATGAACCATTTTGATGAGTCCTTTTCAAAACTGAAAGAGGATCTGCCTGAAATGGCCAGTGAATATTCAATGGAGTGGAAGCTAAGCGGCAAAGGCGAGCGCAAGCGGATGGCCATATTTGTTTCTAAGATGGATCACTGTCTGCTGGAGCTGCTATGGCGCTGGAAATCGAAGGAGCTTGAAGTGGATATTCCCTTGGTGATCAGTAATCATCCCGACATGAGGGAAGTGGTGGAGGGTTTCGGAATACCTTATCATCATGTTCCGATTACGCCTGACACTAAAGCTGAAGCCGAGCAAAAGACGGTGGAGCTGCTGGATGGAAAAGTAGATTTCATTGTACTGGCAAGATATATGCAGATCCTTTCGCCCAGCTTTATTTCCAAATATCCAAACAGGATTATCAATATCCATCATAGCTTTCTGCCAGCCTTCGTGGGAGCCAATCCTTATGCACGGGCGTTTAACCGCGGAGTCAAGCTGATTGGGGCAACAGCTCATTATGTAACGAATGATTTGGATGAAGGCCCGATCATTGAGCAGGATGTCCAGCGGGTTAACCACCGACACACTGCACAGGATCTCAAAATTGCAGGACGGCATGTGGAAAGACAGGTCCTCGCTCAGGCGGTCGCCTGGCATGTGGAAGACAAAGTCATTGTGCATGGAAATAAGACGATTGTATTTTAGGTGACAGACACCATGCACTGTCAAAAAAAATAGATCCAGCATCCAGGAGATTACAGACATCATGAGAGAAGGTGAGCAGAAATGAAAAAGAAAAAATTATCAATGCTTGAAATGATTAAGGCAAATAAAGAGGAGCTTTTAAAAGATAGCCGGGAGCTTGAAAAAATTGAAAAGAAAATAGACGATAAATATGCAAAAGCACAGTAAGAGTGTACACCCGGCCTGGGAGTAAAAATGGCCGGGTGTTTTTTTATGGAGCTGAGTTACGAAGTGAAAATGGCACGAGATGCTATTGAGGATTAGTGTCTGCGGGAAGAGCATGAAATGAACGAAGGGAGCTAATGAGGGAGAATAGCGTCTTTGAGGAGAGGTATGAGGAGTGAAGGGAACTAATAAGGATGAATAGGGCCTTTGGGGAGAGATAAGCGGGAGTGAGGGGAACTGATAAAGGATGAATAGTGCCTTTGAGAAGAGGCAAGCCGGAGTGAAGGGATCTAATAAGAATGAGCAGTGCCCCAGAAGAAGTGAAAAGGGACGAAGAAAACTAATGCAGAAAGGTAGGTTCCCCATGATAGAAGCATTAAAAACACCCAGGGAGTCCCTGGGTGCCAAATTCTTATTTTTGTCTAAAGAAATCTGTGAAAGCATGATACATTTCCATTCCCTGATAAAAGAACAGGCTGGAAGCTGTTAATGAAAATAACCCAATCATTAAGAATCGAATCCACATTATTCGTTTCCTCCTTTAATTGTTTTGTTGGACAATTAAGGAGTGTGGATTACATAATTCGCCTCGTAGAAGATGGGATTATAGAATATCTTCTTCCTGCGGGCGATGATGTGCAGGGCACTGTATATAAAAAGGATAATGGTTAGGATTGTGATGGCTAAAGAAATTATACCCTGTATGAAAATATGTTTTTTAGGATCATCTTTTATTAGAAAGCTCTCGGAAAAGTCCGAAACAGTTACCGCTTTGCTTTGGTCCATTGGTATATCATTAAAATGGACCCCAGGGTACTGGGTGATGAGGAAGGTTAAAAATACAGACAGCATTAAAAATGGCATTAACTTCATTTTTTTCACTTCCCTCACCCCTTTTCAAGATTATAACTATCATCATAACCACTATTTATAGATTAGTAAACTAAAAGATTTTGACAGGATTCGTTAATATTCTATGTATATATTGTAAAAATAGTTGGGACAAATGTTACAGAGGTACAAAGGTATTTTGACCGCAAGTCTAGAATATCGGTTGAATAAATATCCATATCCTTACAAAAGTCCTGTTAAAATTGGCAGAGATATTGTCATCCTCCTTTACATATCTTCATATTGCTTTAAAAAAAGCCTCTTATAATCAATTGTGAATCCAGTTTGAATTAAGAGGTGAAGAAAATGAACAATGATAGGTCGATTGATGATTTAATCAAGAAGTTTAATGAAGAGAACTTGAAGAGGGACATTGACCGCCGGAGCTTTCTATCTGGTGCAGGGAAAATTGCCGGTTTTTCTCTTGCCTTGGCTATGGCGCAATCATTAGGTGTGGGTAATCTAACAGTTGAGGCTTCTCCTAAGTTCAGCAAATATCCTTTTACCCTCGGTGTGGCATCAGGAGATCCTCTTTCGGACAGTGTGGTTTTATGGACAAGGCTTGCACCAGAACCGCTTAATGGAGGAGGGATGCCTTCTCATGCTGTGCCAGTTAAATGGGAACTTGCTGCAGATGAACATTTCCGAAAAGTTGTTAAACGCGGGACAGAAATTGCAGTGCCTGATTTGGCGCATTCTGTGCATGTGGAGGCAGAAGGCTTAATGCCGGACACTGTATACTATTATCGTTTTAAATGTGGAAATGAACTAAGCCCAATCGGCAAAACAAAGACACTTCCTGCTGCGGGTGCCAAAGTATCAGGGCTATCATTTGCATTTGCTTCATGCCAGCAGTATGAACATGGATTTTTTACTGCCTATCAGCATATGGCAAAGGAAAATTTGGATTTTGTCATTCACCTTGGCGACTACATATATGAATATGGACCAAATGAATATATTTCACCAACAGGAAATGTCCGCCACCATAGCGGACCGGAAATTATCTCTACTGAAGATTATCGGAACCGCCATGCTCAGTACAAATCTGATCCGCATCTGAGAGAAGCTCATGCTGCTTTCCCTTGGGTGGTAACTTGGGATGACCATGAAGTGGAAAATAACTATGCAGCAGGGATTCCGGAAAAAGGCCAGTCAGCTGAAGCATTTATAAAACGCCGTGCAGCCGCTTATCAGGCATATTATGAGCACATGCCTCTCCGGTTATCTTCCATGCCAAATGGTGATGGTATGCAGCTGTATAGGGAATTCAGCTATGGCAGCCTGGCATCATTCCTTGTGCTTGATTCCCGGCAATATCGTGATGATCAGGCAAATGGTGATGGCAGCAAGCCGCATACGCCGGAGTCCCTTGATCCAAACCGCACTCTTCTCGGCAATGACCAGGAAAAATGGGTTGAAAGCAATCTTGCCAGTTCCAATGCGCATTGGAATGTCCTTGCACAGCAGGTGTTCTTTGCCCAGAGAAACTTCGGGACTATGGCTTCGCCGAAGTTCAGCATGGATGCATGGGATGGTTACCCTGCTGCCCGGCAGCGTTTGGCTGATTTTGCTGTTTCAAACAATATCGGAAACCTAATTGTTCTGACTGGAGATGTACATGCAAGCTGGGCTTCCAATATTCTAACAGACTATAATGATCCAAATGCAAAGCTGATTGGGGCCGAATTTGTCGGAACCTCTATCACATCAGGAGGAAACGGATCAGATGTGAGAGCGGATACGGAAAAGACGCTTGCAGAAAATCCGCATATTAAATTCTTTAATAATTATAGAGGCTATGTCCGCTGCCGGGTAACACCAGAGCAATGGCGTACAGATTATCGGGTGCTTCCTTTTGTAACAGAGCCTGGGGCGGATATATCAACGAGAGCATCCTTAGTCTTTGAAAAAGACCAGGCTGGCTTGAAGCAGGTTTCGGCTACAGCTGTCCCTCAGGGAGTTCGAATATCTGCTGAGGTGGAGGAAGATCGCCATCACGCTCATTCAAGGGCACATGAAAAGCAGCTTAAGAAAAAGCGAGAAAAGGTATTACATTAATGGGACGGTGAGAAGATGATTTCCAACATTGGCATTCCAGGCTTAATTCTTGTTCTTGTCATTGCATTGATCATATTTGGGCCATCCAAGCTTCCTGAAATCGGGCGGGCATTTGGGCGGACCTTAACGGAGTTTAAAAGTGCGGCAAAGGATTTGGTATCAGATGAGGAAAAGAAGGAAGAGAAAAAGCCGGTACTTTCAGCCTTGAAAAAAGAAAAGTAGGAGAGTAAATGCAGGCGATATGTTCGTCTGTATTTTTTCACGTATCATATGTGAAATATTTCACTTAAAATTCACTTTTGAATAATCCTCTGGAATGAAAAGTATAATATATTAATACTGTACTTATATTGTTTACCTAAAATGCCATCAGGGAGGCAAGATCATCATGAAAAAAATATTCCAGTTTTTATTTATAGCAGGTTTTGCCATGACGCCTTTTTTTGCGAGCGCACATGTGAAATGGTTCACGAATGTGACGCCTCAAAAGGAAACGATTGAAAATATATTATCACCTTTATTTATGGGACTGGCACTGACAGCTGCGATTGTACTTGCGATGCTGACATTGATTATCCCAAGGACAGCGGAATGGGGCAAAGTTAAAATGATGGATGACTGGCTCTCAGGATTCCGCAAATACAGCAGGTATATCCTTAAGTATGGTACAGCTGCAGCATTAATAATTCAGGTGACGAATGGAACTATATTTGCCCCCGAATTTCATTTAACCAATACGATTGCAATGATTCTAACTTGGGCAGTTATTGGCTTTCTGCTTATTCCCCATCACATCTCTACAAAGGCCGGAGCCGTTATTTTATTGGGGCTATTTGTGTACGTTACCCTACAGAATGGCATTTTCCATATGCTTGATTATGGATATTATGTTGCCATTATAGGAGTCTTGCTGGTCGGCAGTACGAAGCTTGAGCAGGTTGGATTTCCATTTCTGTATTTAGGTACAGGGTTATCTTTATGCTGGGTTGCTGTTGAAAAATGGGTATATCCAAGCATGTCTCTCGATATTGTAGCCAATCATGGAGTTCCCACATTCGGCTTTGCACCGGCTGCATTCGTTGTTATGGCTGCTTTCATTGAGTTTGTTGTCGGTTACCTTCTGGTGGTAGGGATCCTTAACCGGGCAGTTGGCTTCGTGGTGACGGTTATTTTTATTACAACCACGATGCTCTTTGGAATGACAGAAGTAATTGGCCATTTTATGATTCATATTGTGCTGATTATCTTCATCATTGAAGGAGTGTCTTTCTATAACCCGCCTATTAAGCTTCATAAAACCAAGGCTGATCAATTTGTATTTGTTTTCCTGAACTTTATTTTCACCCTTGCGACATTCATTCTGATTTATTACAGATTTGCATAAGGGTTGACACCTTTAGTGAAATAGAATATGATTAACGTATAGTTGAATAGTTTCTCCTAAAGGGGAGTAGCTTTTACAGCAGAGTCGTCATTTCGGAGTTAAGAGCTCCCGGCTTTGTTGGCAACCTTAACGTTGTTAGCAAGACCTTTGCCTGTTTCGGGTAAAGGTCTTTTTGTTTTTTAAAACCTTTACCGCTTGCTGGTAGAGGTTTTTTTATTGCCTGATGTAGCCTGGCAATGGAAATCCTCAATCGACATAACTGCAGGGAAACAGTGCGAAGCTTTCAATACTTAAAAAATAGAATGAAAGGAGACCAAGATGAAAAAAGCAAAAGTATCATTTGCAGAATTAATTAAGAAAAACAAAGAAGAGCTGCTGAGAGATCAGGAATTGCTGGCTAAAATTGAAAAACGTTTAGACGAAAAATACACAAAGGTGAAATAAGGGAGGGTGTTTAGATGGAATTATCACTCATACTTGAGTATGGATGGGTATTGCTGCTGCTTGTGGCGCTGGAGGGTTTATTGGCTGCTGATAACGCGCTGGTCCTGGCGATTATGGTTAAACACCTTCCTGAGGAGCAGAGGAAGAAGGCTTTATTTTACGGGTTGGCTGGAGCGTTTGTTTTCCGCTTCGGATCGTTATTTGCGATTTCATATTTAGTAGATGTATGGCAGGTTCAAGCCATTGGAGCGCTATACCTTCTGTTTATCGCGGCTAATCACATATTAAGAAAGTTCCTTGTGAAAAAAGGCGAGGAAGAGGCAGAAATAACGAAGGAAAAGAAACAATCTGGTTTTTGGCTGACAGTTTTTAAAGTTGAACTGGCTGATATAGCATTCGCTGTAGATTCCATTCTGGCAGCGGTCGCTCTGGCCGTGGCTCTTCCGGATTCAGGACTTGGCCATGTAGGGGGGCTTGATGGCGGAAAGTTCTTTGTCATCTTTGCCGGCGGTATGATCGGATTGATCATTATGCGTTTTGCTGCAAACCTCTTTGTAGATCTGCTTCACAGGAGGCCAGGACTTGAGGTTGCAGCATTTGGTATTGTCGGCTGGGTTGGTGTTAAACTGGCTGTCTATACAATGTCCCATCCGGCGCTGGCGATCCTGCCTGAAGGATTTGCCAAGTCGACCGAATGGAAAGTTACTTTCTATGTAGTCTTAATTGGAATAGCACTAGCTGGATGGTTCCTCTCCAAGGAAAAACAGGAAGTGCCAGCTGAAGAAAAAGCAAGCTAAATCAAGCAGGGCGGAGTATATCCGCCCTGTTTTTTTTATGTAGAGGATAATTCAATCAAACGTTTGATTGAATACCCCTGAGCCCGGCGCTGGCCTGCCATTCAGCTTTCAGGATGCTCATTTCTATCAAGTTCCAATAATCATTTCTAACTCTATTGGTCTGCCTGAGAAGTCCTTCTTTTTGGAAACCTGCCTGCTCGTAAATCTTAATAGCAGGCAGGTTAAAATCGAAAACCCCAAGACTGATTCTATTTAATTTCAGCTCTTGGAACGCTAAGTTCAGGATTTGATGAATCATTTCTGAAGCATACCCTTTCCCCCGTGCTGCGGGGCAGATGAAAACCTTGCCAATCCTAGCAGTTTCGTTGACACGGTCAACTCTGCCAAGGGAAATATGACCGACGATTTCATCGTTTGCCATAACTTTGTAGATATATTCCGTGCTGGATTCCAGATTCGCTGAGCTTATATACTTAGCAAGCTGCTCATGATCAAGCGGGAATTTGAAATGGGCACCGCTCCACTGAACCATTAATTCCTGTGTGCTGATCCAGCTGATGAGCAAATCGAAATCTTTTTCTGTAAAAGGTTCTAATTTTACCATGGGAATCTCCTTCTTATTAATTAAGCGTATGATTGAAATGCTTGGTTTAAAAATGATAGTCGGGATGGACTGCCAGCTTTATTTTTGCCTTTTCTTTTTCCACGGACGCAAGACGGATATTGCAAAAATGAAAAGGGTGACTGCAATTTGAAAGTAGACGGCATACTGGCGAACAGTATGATTATCTATGAAAACAGGATTTGTCAGCGCCTTACTGCCTTCTGCTTCAAGCAGGGCCAGATTTTCCACCATTAATTCATCAACAATTGTAATGCCGACAATAGTTTGGATAATAAATAAAATCCATTTAATTGTTAGCCATCTGTGCTTGAAAAACCCCCAATTTGTAAAACAGCCATAAATAATGCCCACTAGTAATGTGCCGACAGCACCAGTGCGCACAATGTAGTCGCTGATAGCCACCACGTTTTGGTACATGTCCAATGTTTGATCATAAGCAGCTAACTTCATGTTGAAATTCAAAACGAGTGAGCTCATGATCCCTCCGAAAAATAAGGAAGCCAGAACGATATGAAGAATTTTTAGCCATCTGGCTGCTTTTGTTCCCATCTTTTTCAACCTTTTTCCCTCCTTGTTAAATCACTTTATAAGTGTAGCAAGGGAAAAAGGCGGTCCCTATCAGCTTGAGCAGTAAATTGGGATAGGGCTTGGGGCTTAGTTTTCTTATTAACTTTTATTAATCACGTTGTATGCACCCAGTAGTTTTCCATTAGGATCCAATCTTGTTTTATGGGATTTCAACATATTAGTCCTTCCTTTCAATTGATGTTTTACCTATTTTACAAAGGGCCTGAAAAATCCTTCTATATATGCGTGAAATGCAAGGATTGGTACATATTAATTTAGAGAACTATAAGGAAGGAGCAAGTGAATTGACCAGAAAAGATGAGCAAAATAAAGAACAGACACAAGGCCCAAAGGAAGAGAGGGAACTTGTCAATGAGTTTGGAAAATATAAAGGGGAACAGCCGGTTCCGCAGCCTAAGGATTATGATGAGATAGAGTATTAAAAAAGCAGGATCAGTCCTGCTTTTTTTATATTTAAGTCTCTGGCCTTAGAATATTTTAATGCTAAGGGAGCTTTAACCTCCTTGTATTCTTTTCTACACTATAGTTAAGAAAAGCAAGAGGGGAAAATGTATGAATGGAAAAATTGAGGTTGGTTTTCATGGACTTATCATTTTAATAGCATCGCATATATTGCTTAATTTAATGCCGACACTTTTGCCCGTTTATAAATGGGTTATGATTGCAGGCATGGCTGCCATATTAGTGATGGATTTTTACTTTTTTGCTGCAGGCAAGTTCTCACGATTGAAATACAGCAGACTGGCACTGATTTATATGTTCAGTCTGCTGTTAATAGTTTTTATTACCTTTTATTTAACAAAGATAGTTGTTCTGACTGATGCATATGGGTTCGAGAGAATGCTTAGGGAATATGAAGCCGAGGGCAAGTTCATCTTTTTCTTGGTTTGCTTTTTACAGCCCATTCTTTTGCCGCTTCCTGAAGCCGTAACACTTCCTGCCGGAAGTGCCGTTTTCGGTCCGGCTGCAGCTGCCTTTCTTGGATTCACAGGTACACTATCAGGGATTATTGTTATGTTCTTGACTGCAAGGATAGGAGGATTAAAGCTTGTATCCCGGTTTATAAAGGAGCGGCATCTGATCAAATACCAAAAATACATGGAGAAAAATGAAAACACCATACTAATGCTGCTGTTTGTTATTCCGATATTGCCAGATGAGATCATTTGTGTTGGAGCAGGAATGGGTGGTGTTTCATTTAAAAAGTTCCTGGGAATTGCGTCTATTTCCAAAATGGCAACATCCTTGCTGCTGGCTTACTCTCTTTCATTGGCCAATGCATTATCTTTATCTGGCTCACAGCTTTTATTAGTCGTTTCGGTTGTGATAGGGGTATTTTACAGTGTATTTCACTTTTATAAAAAGAAGAAGAAAAGAAACTACAAGGATTGTCCGTAAGCTTTAAATGGTTCCTCCTATCGCTGTCAGTGAAACTATTCAGGCAACGATAGGATAATCACTCAGATAGATGCGAAGATTCCCGATGCTTTGGCAACCAGCTGATCCCGGTCGTTATAAATCAGGCAGTCTGTGTGGTTAAGGGTGCGCCCTCTTTTCACAAGGTGAGCATTGGCGAGAAGAAATTCACCTGTCGCCCCCTTTAGGAAAGTGACCTTTAAATCAGCTGTCACCACGGATTGCATCTGGTTTTCATCCGGCTCGAAAATATTCCCCATCGCTACATCCGCAAGAGTGGAAATGATGCCTCCATGAACCAGCCCCGCGCTGTTAATAAAGAGCGGCTGGATTGGCAAAGTCACTTTCATATTGCTTTCACTGATTCTTTCGTAATGGAATTTCAGAAATTCATCAAAAGGCTGTTTGATTAGCATTTTGCACACTCCAATTTCATTAAGGTTAAAATGTTTATTCACGATTTTTAATTAAATCCCTGCTTATTGCAGCTAATTTATATAGGAAAGGCTGCATTCCTGTGAATCTATGATTTTATTAGATGGTTTCTTAAAATCCAAAAAAGTGTTATTATTTTCAATAAATTCAAAAAAGGCGGGGCTGGAATATGGCAAAAGTAGAGAATATTAGTTTCGCGGAAAACTTTCCTATTTCATTTAAGGAACTGGAAGAAGAAGCAGAGAAAGTAATGGGAGCTGGCGGATTTGGCTATGTCCAATCAGGAGCCGGCGGAGAAGAAACGCTGAAAAAGAATATAGAATCCTTTGCAAAATACTCAATTGTACCGAGAATGCTGAGGGATGTTTCAGTGCCGGATATAAGTGTGAATTTATATGGAAGAACGTATCCTTATCCAGTTTTCCTGGCACCGATTGGAATGCAGCGCCTTGAACACAGTGAGGGAGAGCTTGCATCTGCCCGGGCGGCAGCTGCGTTTGGAATTCCTTTTATCCAAAGCACTGTATCCAGTTATTCCATTGAAGAAATCGCTAATGCAACAGGCGCGAGCCCAAAATGGTTCCAATTATATTGGTCCAATTATGAAGATGCTGCGTTCAGTATGGTGCGGCGAGCGGAGGAATCCGGCTATGAAGCCATTGTGTTAACTGTTGATACGGTGATGATGGGATGGAGGGAAGCGGATCTAAGAAACAATTTTTCACCGTTAAAGCTTGGCTATGGAAAAGCAAACTATGAGAGCGACCCAGTCTTTATGGCCTCTCTCCATGACGGGGATGTAGTTCAGGGAATCCTTGATAATATCCATCATCCGACATTGAGCTGGGAGCATATTGCAAGGCTAAAAGAGAAAACAAGTCTGCCGATTCTATTAAAGGGCATTCTCCATCCGGAAGATGCCAGGCTGGCTGTTGAAAAAGGGATAGACGGAATCATCGTTTCCAATCATGGCGGAAGGCAGCTTGATGGAGTGATTGCAGCGATTGATGCGCTTGGACCGATCGTGAAGGAAGTCAAGGGGCGGATTCCAGTATTGTTTGACAGCGGCATTCGCCGAGGATCCGATGTGGTCAAAGCACTGGCATTAGGAGCCGACGCAGTTTGCCTGGGGCGGCCATATGTGTACGGATTGGCCATTGGCGGGCAGGCTGGGGTTGAAAAGGTGATTGCCAACTTTATAGAAGAAACGAAAGTATCGCTTTCTCTGGCAGGGGTGGGGAGCCTAAAGGAGGTAGCGGGTCTGCAGCTGGTTCGATAGTTTCGGAGCATAAATTGAAGAGTTCTTAATACATTGCATCAAAAAAAGTATTTAAGCAAAAAGATTGATGACAGTGCCGGAATAATTTGATAAGCTTGAGATAGCTTATCAAACTAAATATCTATGCAACTACTAGGGGTGCCCCGAATGTGCGGGCTGAGAGGAAAGCGCGTTATAGCTTTCTGACTCTTATGGACCTGATCTGGTTAATGCCAGCGGAGGGAAGTAGGATTTGACTATATGTCAATTCATATACTTAAACCAAGCCAGGTCCTTATGGGAATCTGGCTTTTTTGTATACATACTTCTCATCCTGATAAGCAATCAGGCGGCCCTTTAGAAAGGAGGTTTAGATGAACAGAACCCGATTGTTAACTACGATGGCTTTATTTGTGGCAATTGGGACACTGGGTTCCCATTTGCTCTGGTTTCCGGCAGGCATAGCAAAGGCCTATCCGGTGCAGCATGCGGTGAATGTATTGGCAGCGGTGACGCTTGGACCCCTGCCTGCAGCAGCTGTGGCATTTATGATTGGCCTGCTTCGTAATTTGCTTGGATTCGGGACGCTGCTTGCGTTTCCAGGAGGCATGATCGGTGCGTTTTTGGCAGGTGTGCTTTATTTGAAGTTCGGCCGGAAAATATGGGCTGCTGTAGGAGAAGTGGTAGGTACCGGCTTAATTGGTGCATTGTTTGCAGTACCTTTTGCAAAGGTTCTCATGGGGAGCTCAGCTGGGGCATTCTTCTTTGTGCCGCCATTCCTGGTCAGCAGCATTGCCGGTGCGTCCATAGGCTGGATGGTTTTGGCAAAGGTTAAAGAGAAGAACTTGGTTCAGAATATGTGATGATTTTGGGCTGGCGAAGCTAGTTGAATAAGCAGATAAGCGGAGTGCAGCATAGCAATCTGACTTTATGAGCGATTTTTAAGAGTTATGGGCGAAATCCAAAATTTATGAGCGAAAAACGTCAAGTTAGAAAATCGGTAAAAAACAATTAGAATGTTAGAAAACTGCTAGGGGCGCTACGGCTGAGATAAGGAGCTTTTCCTTTGTCCCTTGGAACCTGATCTGGATAATGCCAGCGCAGGGAAGCAGTGAGGACCTCGTTATATATCCTCATGCTTTTTCCCCGGCAGCTTCTGTAATGAATAAGGAGGCTATTTTTTATGACTTTTTCAGAGATTCTGCGCAAAGAAAATGAAGATTTGTTTCAGCTGATATTTGAGCACCCGTTTGTCCAGGGTATCGGGAGAGGGGACGTGCCGAAAGAGGCGCTGGCCCATTACATTAAAGCGGACTTTGAGTATCTGAATGCGTTCATGCATATTTATGGGATTGCCATTTCAAAGTCTGCAGAGCGTAAGGATATTTCTTATTTTAATCAGCAAATAGAATTTGTATTGAACAGCGAAGTACATCCCCACCATAATTTTTGCCAGCAGATTGGGGTGGATTACGAAGCATTGCAGGGCTATCCGCTCCCTCCAACAGCTGATCATTATGTTAAGCATATGATGTATCATGCCCACACAGGCGGCATGGGTGAGATCCTTGCTGCATTATTGCCTTGTCCATGGACTTATTGGGAGATTGGGCTTGAACTCATGAAGCAATATGAGCCAGATGAGAACCATCCGTTTTATCCATGGATCTCTTTTTATGCAAATTTAAGGGTCGAAGCTGTGACCATGAATATGAGGAACCGTTTGGATGAGCTTGCTGATGCGGCATCACCGGAAGAAAGGCAGCGAATGAAGGATGCTTTCCGAAAAAGCTGCCAGCTGGAGCTTGGCTTCTGGGAGATGTCTTATACCTGCGAAGAGTGGCCGGCGGGCAATCCTGCAGCAGTCAGATAAGAAAAACGCCTGCATCTGCTTTATGGCAGTGCAGGCGTTTTTTCAAAATCCCATCTGTAATGAGCGGTAATGGGAGTCTTAAAAGAAGATAGTTTTACTTCTGCTGCAAATGGTGTGGAGTTATGTATAACATATGGAATGCCATCTTTCGTCCGTTTGTCAGATATGATTGCCACATGGTTGAATTTAGGAGAAAGGAAAACCACAATGTCACCCGGCTGCCATTGCTGAAGGTTCTTACCATCTCCTGGATTCAGTTCAGTTGTTAATGACTTTGCGAAGCGGCTAAAGAAGACATTCTGGTTTGGCACCCTTCTAAAATCAATGTTCGGATCAGGCTTGCCCTGCACTCTTGAATACAAGTCCGTATTCTCGGCGATATCCTGATCAATAAGATCCTTTAAGGTTACATCAGCCCCCTGGAATCCCCTCCAAATCACATCTGTACAGACACCTTCGCCATCGGGCGGATAGCCTCCCGCATAGTAGGCACTTTTATATGGCGTGCGCTGGTCTACTTCTTTTCTGGCTGTCAGGACCATATCTAGCGGATCGGCAATGCCGTTTAGATTTGAATCGGCCTGTGAATAATCAGAAGGCACTGCTATTTTCTTTGCAAAAGGACTTTCGAAATGAATGCCGATGGAATCCAGAATAATTCCATTTCGGAAAAAAAGAATGAATAAGAACAGTATTCCGATTATGAAAGCAAACACTTTTTTTATCATAAAAAGTCTCCTCATGTATTTTAATGATTAGACGGAATTATTTTCCAATGAGTTACATGAAGATATGATAAGATTGTTATAAAGATGCATAAAAGAGGGGATATTATGGCTCATCATATAGGGATATCGGGAAGTGTCATTTTGTCTGACAGCAAGCTGTTTCATGAACTTTTTAAACGTCATTTGCCGCATATAGAGATAGGCGAATTTCAAGATGAGGAAGCCTTTCGCTGCTTTATTGAAATGCTGGGTAAAACAAACAAAAGCTTTGGTCTTCATTCGCCTCTTTTCCGGGGGCAAAGCAAATATGATTTGCTGGAAAAGATCAGTATGAATCCGGAGGAAGCCTGGATTCAGTTTGAGGAGGAAGTGGAAAGGATGTCCCGGCTTAGGGCTGAATACATATTGGTGCACTTCCCTTACTTTAAAAAGGAAACCAGCAGGAATCCGGCAGAGGTCATTGAGGAGGGACTCAAGAAACTTAGTGTTCTCCAGAGGAAATATGGGATTTTGATTGTGTGTGAACCTAAATTGGGATTCAAACAATCGCCAGCAGGAATTCAATATCTTGACCGTTTTTCTGTAGAGACATGGAGGAAATACGGACTCGGACTTTGTGTTGATATCGGGGATTATATATTGGCCGCTGGCGAGAAGGCCATAAAATATATAGAAAAATGGACCGAGTTCGTGAGAGTCGTTCATTTACATAATGTTGAATACCAGGGCGATAAATATATTTGGGTACCTGTGCATCCATCTCATGAGAATGATGGCAGTCATCATAAAATTAAGAAACTGATGGATTTTTTAGCAAGGAATGTGAGGAAGTATTTTTTGTCATGGAGTACACTCCACACACGAACCCTCCGGAAAAAATGGCAGAAGAAGGTATCAGGTGGGCAATAGAGGTGATTGAAGAAGGATCTGCTAGTTAGGCAGCAGGCCCTCCTGGCAGAATTTTGTGCAGGTTGAAAATGAAAGGTTATCATAGTGAGTATGGGAATAACCATGTATATATGCTATGATATATGTGAAACTTTTCACAAAGAAGAGGAGGTTAATTAATTCTTATGCTGGGATTAAAACTAAAAACTGCCCTGCAGGCTTCCATTCTTTTTACTTTTGGTTTTTGGCTTCTCTTTTTCTTTTCTGAAGGGGGATTGTTTTCCTTCTTCCTGGTTATGGTTTTTTTATACTGCTTTTTCGGAAATGTGATATACGGTGTTCCAGTTTCGCTGCTTTCTGAGTTTCTTACTAGAAATCTAGCAGTATGGCGGTTTCCGGCTGCTGCATTTATACATACCTTTTTGGCTGCAGTCACTTATTTTATTATGGAAGGGTTTGCTTTCTACGCATTTATTGCTGCGGTGCTTTTCTTTTTAATAGATGAGTGGAGGAAGTGGGACCGCGAGATGCCAGGGGGCAGGAAGGTTACCTTGAATGCAGCAGGTTTCCTTGCCGCTTGCCTCCTGCCGATAGTGTTCTTTTGGATGCTCCAGCAGGCAGATCTGGAAGAAAAAACTCATGACCTTTATCTGATTCCAAAAGGGTATGCTGGTCAGGTGAGAATTGTTCATGAAATAGAGAATGCTCCTGTTCCAGAGACAGAAGGGGAGTACGATGTATTTCGGGTGAATGATAGAGGATATGCCATTACCTCTTTACCGCAAAGTGAAGGGTATATTGACGATTTGTACTATTATGCCGATGAAAAAGGGAAGCGTGAAGCAATACCAGAAAGCTGTATTTCACATGGTGGATCAGGCGGTGTACAGGGAGAAGGATATGAATATTCGTATACCTATTTTTCAGTTGGCTGCGAGAAGGACATGGCTGATCAAGGGTATGTTCCTGGTATTGAGGAGATTCTTTATGAAGAAGGATTGATAAATCAAACGTTTGATTGAAATGGAAAACAGCCTGGAGATTCCAGGCTGTAAATTATTTATCGGGTCATACTGCCGCCAAAGCCCCGCTGGTCGAAGTGTCACTTTAAAGTTGGGATGGCTCTAATAGAATGAACAGTTTCAGGCGTACTTCTGCCGGTGCTTTTAATCGAAATGAAGATGGCATAATCCAATGGGCAAGTGACCTTTGCGAGATAAGAATCGATGTGTTTTCTTAGATTAAGTATAGCTTCTTCATTATTTAGCTGTTCAGCAATATGCTTTTCATAAATGACAGTCACCAGGTTTTTCTCAAGCAAATAGTCCAAATTGATTTCCTCTTGTCCGGGGAGTGAGGTATGGACCAGAATCGGAAGTTTTTTTTGCAGTGCTTCACTAATAGTAACTCCACCTGGTTTGGTCAAAATAGCATCTGCTTTATTATATAGCTGATTCATTTCATATGGGTCTTCAATATATCCAATGGGCTCGATCTGCTTTAAATTCAGTGTCTTGAGTGATCTATATAATTCGTCATTATTTCCGCAAAGAACCAGAAATCGAATATGAGGAGCCTTCTGCATAGCTTCAAGAATATCACAGTTTACTAAGCCGCTGTTTCCGCCAGCAACCAGGATATGACGTATCCGGTTTTCTTTCTTAAATGGAACCGGAAGGTGATAGACAGAATGAACAGGAATGCCTGTTACAAAAATTTGCTCAGCAGGAATATGATGCTTTTTTATAAGCTTTTCCTTCGCCTCGGGATGAGGAACGAAATGAAAATCAATTCCCCGTTTTCCCCAAATATCATTTATAAAAAAATCCGTGTAAACATTCACCGCAGTAATGTCCCGGTATCGTCCCTTTTGTTTTAGAGAACTGATGATTCCAGATGGAAAAGAATGAGTGCAAAATATCAAATCCGGATTTTCCTCATCAAGGAACTTCTGCATTTTTCTTTCAAAATAATAGGATAGAACCTGTAAATCAGGCTGCAATTTAAAAGGATGCTGCTTATACATAATGGTGTAATATAATGCCCTGTAAAGGAAAGGGGCACCCAGGAAACCTTTTAAATAAATTCCTGAGACCAGCTTCTCAAGCTTATCACTGCAATAAGAAAGAAAGTCGACTATTTTGATTTCCGCATCAGGATATTGACTTCGAATACGGTCCTGAAGCGTTTTGGCAACTTCTGAATGTCCAGTGGGGAATTGAAATAATGGGAGCAGCAGAACTTTCATAATACCCTCCTTTCTGTCACTTTGATTTATTTTTTGCATACTTAAAGAGCATGTAGATTGCGAATACAATTAATAACACAATCCCTAGATAGGGCACATATTCAGGATTAATATCGAATAAGCTTCCAGCAAAGTATCCCGCGGCAATTATAGGGAGCACCCAGCTAAGGGAGCCTGCTGCAGAATATAGAAGGTACTGATGAAAAGGAACTTTTGAAATGCCGGCAAAGTAAGGACTTATCTGTCGTATTCCCGGCATATAAAAACCCGCAAAAATCATAAAGCGATGATTTTCCAAGTATTTTTTCTGGGCGGTATTCCATCTCTTGTCCGTGATCCCAATGTATCTGCCATATTTTTTGAGAAAGGGCGTACCTGCTTTTTTACCGATCCAATACGCGGAAAGCATTCCAAGCAGCACACCTGCTTCCGCACAGACAGCAGATTCGGCAAAGCTTAATTTATGATTTCCAATTAACACGCCAATTAGGAATAATAGCGATTCTTCGGGAGCGGGAATGCCGACAATCCCGAAAAATAAAAATAAAAAGATGATCCAGTAACCGTAGGACGAAATAAATTCAATAATTGTTTCAGTACTCATGGGCGATGCCCCTGATATCCATCTTTTAAAGAAACAAAATGGATTCCTTTTAGTTTTGCCTGCTGCAAATATTGGTCCAGATGGCCAATCATACATTCAGGTGCACTGGAGTCAGCGCCAAGAGTTTCACCGCTGTCATGGAGAAGGAAAATCCGGCCAGGCACGGTTTCTTTTGCCAGCGAATCTGAAAGGGTGTCCCTGATATACTTAATCTTCCAATCCTTGAAAATGCCTGACCACATAATAATCTTATACTTCCTTGCCATCCAGAGGGTAAATAAATTGAAGTGTCCCCATGGAGGACGATAGAAATAGACTTCTTCATTAATCGTTTCTTCAATAATTTTTTTTGTTTGCTCAAGCTGCTTTTTTAAAGATCCTGGTGAAAGGATCCAGCTTGAGATATGCCGATAATGATGGATGCCAATTGTATGGCCTTCCGCCTGCATCCTTTTTAGCAGCAATGGATGCTTGGCTGCTTTTTTCCCGACAACGAAAAAGGCTGCCTTTGCTTCATGCTTTTTTAAGACATCCAGAAGCCTCGCTGTATATTGGGGATCCGGGCCATCATCAAAGGTTAAAGCAATGGAATTTGTTTCGGTTATTTCTTTTACAATCCCCCAATTCAGCGATCGTATGAGTACAGTGGGCAGAACTGCGTAACTAATAAATAAAATCAGTGCGGCGGTAAAAAAATAAATCATGCAAACTAGATCCTTTCCGGCGGTATATCACTTATTTTCATTCCCCTTTTATTGTGAGGGTAACCTTAATGTTCAGAGTGAATGTAAGGAAAATAAAATTTAGATTTATTATTCCATTCATGATCTAATGGTGAGATGGTTTTATCATATAAAAAATTTGAAGGAAGTCAATGGAGAGGATGGAAATTAAAGAAGAAAACGTTGTCCAATTCAATCAAACGTTTGATTGAAATAACAAAACAGGCTGATGCTTCAGCCTGTTTTGTCAGATCTATTATTAATCCATTGGTAAAGTGTTATGAAGATTTGGAGGTGCAGGCTTGAGCATAGGCTTGTCCCCTTCAGGCTTTGGATTGCTTACATATTTGTATTCTCCCTGGCCATCCAGAGCAGGGCCCTGTGCCCATCTGCCTGTGCTGCTTTCTTCGCCTGCTGATAGGTTGTAGAGAGTGTAAGAGATATCTGTGCGTTCTTTCTCACGAGGGAAGGTGCTAGGGACGAGCAGGCCTTCTTTTTCTTCAAGCTCCGCAATCGCAGCAGCCCATTGGTTTTGGTGGTAGGCATCTCTGGCAATCAGAACTGAAAGCAGCTCTTTAATGCCCTTATCATCAGTCATTTCATAGAGACGTGCAGCCTGCAACCGGCCCTGTGACTCTGCATTCAAGTTTGAACGAAAGTCTGCTAATAGGTTTCCGCTGGCTGTAATATAGGTACCCATCCAAGGGTTTCCTACACTGTCAGTCGGACGTGCACCAAGTCCGGAGACAATGGCATGCTGCGGATTCATTCCGCCCATAATCGCTCCAACCACTGGGTCCTTTGCTGCTTCTTCCTGCTGATTAACAGGGGCGTCATCCATTAGTCTGGCAACCATTGTTGCGAGCATTTCCACATGTCCGATTTCTTCAGTCCCAATATCCAGCAGAAGGTCGCGATACTTTTCATTCCCACGAGTTGCCCATCCCTGAAACATGTACTGCATGGCAACCGTCATTTCACCATATTGGCCGCCAATCAATTCCTGAAGCTTTTTGGCAAAAACGGGATCCGGACGTTCCGGCTTAGCTTCGAATTGCAATTCCTTTACATGAAAAAACATCTAAATTCCTCCTATGCTATAGATTTCCAAATATACACTGTATCTATTGCCCTGAAAAAAGTATGAAGAAACATGTTTGTAAGAAATTAATATATTTATATTACATTCCAAAAAGAAAAAAAGACGTGCGAACACGTCTTTTTAATCGGCTATTTTTTTAGCAGTAAATACATGAAATAAGGAGCACCGATCAGTGCAACCATAATGCCGGCTGGCAGGCCGTCAGGATCAACCAGGTTCCGGCCAAGCGTATCGGCGAATAAGAGAAGCCATCCTCCTAAAAGGATAGCAATCGGAATGAAAAGCTGATTCCGCGGTCCAACCAGCGCTTTAGCCATGTGCGGTGCAATTAAGCCGATAAAAGCAATTCCGCCGGTTACCGACACAGCTGAAGCGGCCAATGCAACGGCTGTAAGCAGAAGGACGATCCGTTCTTTTTCAATGGATACCCCTATCCCGATGGCGACAGGCTCGCTTAAGCTTAATAGATTCAAGCGATTTGCTTTATATAAAGTAAATGGAATCAGCAGAAGAAGCCAGGGGAGGAGTGCCCAAATGAACGGCCAATCCGTTCCCCAGATATTCCCTGATAGCCATTTAGCTATAAAATCGACTTTCTCTCTTTCCGCTGAAGAAATCAGGACAATCATGACACCGGAAAGCGCCATGGAAAATCCGACCCCGACCAGCACCATCTTAACAGGCTGAAGCCCCTCGCTTTTTTTATAGGAAAAACCATAGATGAGGATTGCAGTAAGTAAAGCGCCGAAAAATGCGCATAAAGGCAGCATGTATATGAAAGTGCCAGCTTCAATCGGAAAGAACAGAAAGAAAACCGCTATAGCAACTCCGGCACCGGAGTTTATGCCAATGATGCCTGGATCTGCCAGGTCATTGCGTGTAATCCCTTGTAAAATGGCACCGGATAATGCAAGTGCCATGCCGGCCAAGACAGTGATAAATACCCGCGGCAGCCGAATGGAAAATAACACAAATTCTTCTTTAAATGTGCCCTGTCCCATAATAGTCGGGAGCAATCGGTCATATGAAAGGGAGGCATAGCCTAATCCCATTCCAATCACAATGGTAACAATAATGAGTGCTGATAACACGGCCATTAAAATTCGCTGTTTTTTTACTAACTCTGGCTGAATCATGAGAACGCCTTACCTCCTTTATGAACAATAAACAGGAAGAAAGGAAGCCCCATAACGGCGATAATAGCAGCTGCCGGTGTTTCGTAAGGAGCGTTGATGGTTCTCCCTAGTGTATCGGCCAGAAGCATAAATGTGGCTCCTGTAAGTGCGGACATGGGAAGAATAAAACGGTAGTCTGTACCTACAATAGCACGGACAATATGAGGCACCATCAGCCCGAGAAAAGCCATATTTCCGACCAGTGCAACTGATGCGCCTGCAAGCAGGGTCACTAAGATGAAAAGTATGGTCTTAACCTGAGTTGTATTTTGCCCCAGCCCTACTGCCACTTCCTCATTTAAGCTTAAGATAGTCAGCTGCTTGGACAGAAAAAGAGAAAAAAGAATGCCAATGGAAATAACAGGGACAATCACTTGCAGCTGGCTCCAGGATGTACCGATGATTCCCCCTGCAGTCCACATGCTGACATCTTTTGAAATTTTAAAATAGATTCCGACTCCTTCGGCTATTGCGAAAAGGAAGGCGGAAACCGCGGCTCCTGCTAATACAATCCGAATAGGAGAAAAACCTCCTTTTTTCATGGCGCCAATGCCGAAAACCAGCCCAGCACCGACCGCTGCACCAATAAAACAGGCGACCAGAATCCCTATGTAATTTGCTGAGGGAATGAGGACAAGAGTTAATGCAAGTGCGGCATTTGCTCCAGCAGTCAAACCGAGCAGGCCTGGATCTGCAAGAGGGTTTCTTGTCATTCCCTGCATAATGGCCCCGGAAATGCTAAGCGCGGCTCCAACGAAGATAGCAGCAATTTCACGCGGCAGACGGATTTCACGAATAATCGAAATTTTTTCTCCGGAAGCATTGGAAGTAAGGGCCAGCCAAACATCTCTGACCGTGACATCCGCAGCTCCAAACACACACGCAGCCACAAACATGCCGGCAAAAATAACAAAGCCTGCAGCGAGTTTATAGATAAATGGAATGAAGGGTTGAGCATCTTTTGTCATTGTACTCTCATCTTTCTTTATGGGATCAGATCTGACTTACACTATGAAAACTGTCTAGTTCCAGCTGTCAGGCGGGAGCCTTGCGCTGTTCTAATAATAACAGAATTGATTCATTTCTGGGGCAAGGTGCTGCCGCTTTTCTAAATAGGAAAGAGGAATTCTCAAATAAAAGAATCCCTCCTGCGTTATTACTTTCCTAAAAATGATTCTTTAAAGAATTCCAGCTGTGCATCAAGTGTAATTGGATCACTAAAGGAAGCACCATTGCCTTCCATTTCAAAGACGCGATCATTTTTTACAGCAGGGATGTTTTTGTAGGTATCAGTTTCCTGGAACGAATGGTCAGCTTCAGCGTATTTGCTCAGCACAATGTAATCCCCGGCATACTCTGGAAGGACTTCTGCAGAAATAGCGTAATAGCCATCTTTTAGAGCCATTTCCTTAACTTTTTCAGGCATTTTTAAGTCCATTGCCTGGTACAGGATTTCAGTACCGCGTGCCCAGTTATCGCCAAACACATAAAGCTGTTTATCAAAGATTTCGAATACAGAAACTGTTGCATCTTCTCCGATTTTTGCACGGATGTCTTCCCCAGCTGTTTCAGCGCGCTGTTTGAAGTCGGCCACCCATTTCTTTGCTTCGTCTTCTTTATTAAGAAGCTTTCCGATTTCCTCATGCTGTGCCAGATAATCTAATTTGCCCCATGTATACGTTACAGTTGGTGCAATTTCTTTCAGCTTATCGTAGTTTTTAACAGTAGATAATGCAATGATCAAGTCTGGCTCTAATTCAATTATTTTTTCCAGGTTATCTTCAGATACTTCCTCAGCATCCTTCAATTCTTCTTCGAAACGAGGGTTATTCTTGGACCATGTGTCCACACCGACGATATTTACGCCTAATTGCATTACATTTCCTGTAAAGCCGGAAAGGAGGACAACTCTCTTAGGGTCAGCCGGAACTTCAACCGGCCCAGTTTCAGATTCATAAGTAAAGGTGCCTGATTTTTTGTCTTCTTTTGGTTCAGCCTCTTTGGATTCTCCTTGCTCTGTATTGCCGCAGGCGCTAATAAGCAGAAGCAGCAAGATCGTAAACGGGATCAATAGTTTCTTCATGTTGATTTTCTCCTTTTAATAAATTATAAGTAATACACATTGGCTTGTTAGTGCGGGGATCGCGTCCGATGACAGCATCAATATTGAACACTTTCCTTAAGACATCCTGTGTAATGACTTCTTCGTAGCTTCCTGATTTAACAATTTCGCCATCCTTTAATGCAACGATATGGTCAGCAAAACGGGCTGCCTGGTTTAAATCATGAAGGACCATCACAATGGTGCGCTCCTGTTCCTGATTCAGCTTTTGGAGAAGTTCGAGAACTTCAAGCTGATGGGCCATATCCAAGTAAGTGGTCGGTTCATCAAGGAAAATGATGTCTGTTTCCTGTGCAAGAGCCATCGCGATCCAGACTCTCTGGCGCTGGCCGCCGGAAAGGGCGTCAACCGGGCGAAATTTGAAATCCTTCGTTCCAGTAACATCAAGAGCCCAATCAATGACTTCATAGTCCTTTTTGGTTAGTCTGCCAAAGCCTTTCTGATAAGGAAAGCGGCCGTATGAGACCAGTTCGCCAACTGTTAAACCGCTTGCACTTTCAGGTGTTTGCGGCAAAATAGCCATTTTTTTGGCGAGGATCTTTGTATTTTCCTTTGAAATATTCTCCCCATCCAAAATGACAGTGCCTGATTGATGAGAAATAATTCTTGTAATCGCTTTTAAAAGGGTTGATTTTCCGCAGCCATTCGGGCCGATTATGGTAGTGATCTTCTTATCGGGAATCTGGACACTAAGATCTTTCACAATCAAGCGTTCACTATATCCAATGTTCAAGCCATCTGTATATAGGCGGACCATTATGTAACCTCCGTTTAGTTGAGAATATATTTTAGTGATAATGATTATCAGTATCGGTTCTTTTTTACTATAAGTCTATCTGATTTTTATGTCAATAGTATTTAAAGGAAAAGTATTCAGAAAAAAATTTCATTGTCAAAGGAGAAGAAAGGTCGTATAGTTGAAGTGAGAATGATAATCAATAGTAATTGGTTATAGGAGTGAACGGTAAATGAAAAAAGCTGAAGTGTTTGATGTGACGGTTATTGGAGGGGGGCCTGCGGGTCTTTATTCCACTTTCTACAGCGGATTAAGGAAAATGAAAACAAAGCTGATTGAGTTTCAGCCAATGCTGGGCGGTAAAATTCATGTATATCCGGAGAAAATGATCTGGGATGTTGGCGGCCTGATTCCGACTCCGGGAGCTAAGCTGATCGAACAGCTGGTGGAGCAGGGACTAACGTTTAATCCAACGGTTGTTCTTAATGAAAAGGTAGAATCCATTGCCAAAAATGAAGATGGTCTATTTGTCTTAAAAGGCTCTTCTGGAGAAAAGCACTATTCGAAAACCGTTATTGTCGCAGTTGGCAGCGGAATCTTAAAGCCGCAGAAACTGAAGATAGAAGGGGCAGAGCGTTTTGAAGTTTCCAATCTGAATTATACAGTCAAATCGCTTAAACATTTTAAAGGTAAGACTGTAATTGTTTCCGGCGGAGGAAATTCTGCAGTAGACTGGGCTAATGAATTGGAGCCCGTTGCCAGGCAAGTATTCATTACTTGCAGGAGAGAGGCTTTGACTGGCCATGAAGCTCAGGTTTCACAGCTGATGAATAGTTCCGTTATCTGCATTAACCATACGTCCATTACAAAATTAATCGCCGGAGGAAATCACGAGGAAATTGAACAGGTGGAATTGACCAATAATGAAACGGGCGAAGTTTCATATATGAAAGTTGATGAAGTAGTAATTAATCATGGCTATGAACAGGATACGGAACTCTTAAAGAATAGCAATCTTAATATTAATATGCTTGACGATTTCTATATTGCAGGCAACGCAAACAGCGAAACGTCGGTTGATGGGCTATATGCTGCAGGGGATATCCTAAAGCATGACGGCAAACTTCACTTAATTGCCGGGGCATTCCAGGATGCTGCCAATGCAGTAAACAAAGCGAAGCAGTACATTGAACCGGATGCTGCAGCAGCTGCGATGGTTTCCTCCCATAATGACGTCTTTAAAAAACGGAATCGGGAATTGGTGAAGCAGCTGGTGCACTAGGGTAAGAATGGCTAAGCGCACATAAATTTTTTTATGCGCACATAAAATTGGGTTATGCGCACAGAAAAAATTTTATCCGCACATAAAATAAGGCTATCCGCACATAAACTGCAAAAACGCCTGGAATTAAGGCGAAACAGCAGCGAAAAACCGGCCCACACGATGTGGACCGGTTTTTTACGTACTTATTTTTTCTTTTATCTGAACTTCTGTCCTAATTTGCTTGAATTTAGCAAAGAATGCTGCCGTCATGATCAGCGACAGTATTCCAAAGATCACGACCATTTTCTGAAGGCCGACTGCATCCAGCAGGAATCCAGTCAGAAGCAGGACAATTTGAAAAGTTACACGGTCAAGCATATTTCGGAAGGAGAAGAATCTTCCGTGAAATTCCTTTGGCACTCTTGTTTGGAAAATGGTGGCGGCAGTCGGGAAGAAACAGCCGACGGCAAACCCAAAAATAAAGAAAGCCAAGATAGATAAAACAGGCACATCTGCAAAGTACAGAAGCAGCTGTGATAAACCAATGATGAAGGAGAAGAAAAACAGGATCGCATAAGGCGAACGTTTTTGGCTGATTTGTTTAACAATGAATGCGCCAAGCATGAAGCCGAGTCCTTCTGCTGTATAGATCAAGCCTTTAATGGATGAGCTGTCCTGAAGCTCGCTGATATTAATGACCATTAAGTTAAATCCGCCAAGAAACAGAAGCGGGACCAAGGTAAGGATTAATGTCATAAACACAATGGGAAGACCTTTAATAATCGGGAATACTTCCTTGAATCCCCCGTTGCCTCTGCTTGAGTTTCTTCCTGTGCTTTCCTTTGAGAAGGATTCTTCAAAATCCATAAAAAAGGTGATCATAAAGAGAATCAGATAGGCGACAAGCGAAGCGATATAAAGCATTGATAATGGCAAGATAACTAACAAAACGCCAGCTAAAGCAGTACCTAATATTCTGGAAAGAGTGGACACATTCATATGGACTCCATTCAGCTGCAGCAGGTCCTTATCTTCCACAACCAGCGGAATCGCTGCCTGCAGAGCTGGAAAATAGAAGGCTGCAGAAATTTGCAGGAATACCAGAAAAATAACCATCCACCAGACTGACCCTGTTTGTATGGCAATTAACATAAAAACAACGCTCAATGCCCGGGCGAAGCCAGATGCCAGCATGACCGTCTTCTTGCTGATTTGGTCAGTTATTCTTCCTGCCCATGGTCCAACAGCAATTCCAGCCAGCAATCCGCCTGCCAAAATAAGCGACTTTAGAAAATCTGAAGGAACCTTTTCCTGCATAAATTCGAGATTCCCTATTATACCGAGCCACAAGCCCAGCCCTGCTATAAACTCCCCAGTTAATAAAATCCATACATTTTTATTTTTCCACATAATTGAGCCTCATTTTCTGATTAGTTCGATAATCTAAACATACTATAAATTAATAAAATAATGAATCTATTTTTTAAATTAGTTGAAAATGAAAATCGTTATCAATTATAATAACAGAAAAGAAGCAGGGGAGGAACAGGTATGTTCATTCAATTAAAAACGATTACGGTGAAAGAAGGCCATTCCAATAATTTAGTCGAGCGCTTTGCAGGGGAAGGAATAATCGAAGAGCAGCCTGGATTCATTGATTTGAATGTTTTAAAGAAGAAACAGCGCAGCGGGGATGAAGAAGTGGCAGTCATGATTCGCTGGGAATCGGAAGAAGCCTGGAAGGCGTGGGAAACAAGTGATGTACATATTGCCGGGCACAAGGCAAACCGCGGCAAGCCGAAGCCGGAATATATTATTGATAGCCGTCAGGATGTCTATCATTCATTGGGCCGGAAGCAATACCGTGAGCCAGCAGAAATTAAATAAGTTGCAATGCCCATTCATAAAGGGATTTTTGAATGGGCATTTTTTATGTGATTGCTATCTATTAAGCTTTCAGTCCTGTGCCTTTCCGGGTGAGAAGCATGAAAATCAGATAGGGAGCTCCAATGACTGAGATGACGATTCCAACTGGAATATCAGCAGGTGCAAGGAGATTTTTCCCTATCATATCTGCAATGAGAACAAGCGCCGCCCCTATTAATGGAGATAAAGGCAAATTGCTGAAGTAGTTGGGGCCGCAAAGGCGGCGTGCCAGATGTGGCGCCAGGAGTCCAATGAAAGCAATTCCGCCGCCAGCTGCTACACATGCTCCGGCAAGAGCCGCTGAAAGACAGAGAAGCAGCCGGCGTTCTGATTCGACTTTTAAGCCGAGTGCAACAGAAACTTCCTGTTTGAATTGAAGGATATTCATTGTTCTTGCCTTTATAAAGGCGACTGGCATCAGAACAAGAATCCAGGGAAGGAGTGCCCATACATAGGGCCATTGAATACCCCAGATGCTGCCAGTCAGCCAAATAGCTGCCTGCTGAAAATCCTTTGGATCCATTTTCAACTGCAGGATCAGAAGCAAGGCACCGCATAGTGCATTAAATCCAAGGCCAACGAGGAGAAGCCGTTCCGGGTCTATACCGCCTTTCCACGAAAATCGGTAGATCAGTGCTGAAATGGCAAGTGCTCCAGCGAAAGCAAATACGGGAAGGAAGAACGGCTTAGCCAGAATGCTTCCGCCCGATTGCCCGAACAGGTAGATTGAGAGAACGACTGCTAATCCCGCACCGGCATTAATGCCAAGAATACCGGGATCAGCCAGGGAATTCCGGGATAGCCCCTGGAGGATGCTGCCGGAAAGAGCAAGACCTGCTCCGATTAGAAGGGCAATGATCATTCTTGGCAATCTCAGCTGAAGCAGCACCAGCTCCTGCTTCGGAGTACCGCTGCCTGAAAGAACAGCCAAAATTTCATTCATTCCCACTGGCATCACTCCAGTTGAGAGACTTAGCACAAAGGTAACAAGGATAAGGAATATAAAGGCTGCCATCCAGCCCCTCGATTGGAGTAAAGCCTTTTTCCAATCCATTTACATATACCCCCTTTTCCTTCTGGACAAATATAAGAAAAATGGAACTCCGATTAGTGCAGTAACAGGACTGACGGGAGTCTCAAACGGCGGGTTGATCATCCGTGCCCCAATATCTGCCAATACAAGAAGCAGGGCACCTGCAATAGCACTAAGCGGGATGAGCCAGCGGTAGTCAGATCCAATCAAAAGCCTGACCATATGGGGAACCACCAGTCCGATAAAGCCTATAGCTCCTGCAATGGAAACGGCCGCGCCCGATAATAGTATAACCGCTGCAAGCCCGATCCAGCGGACCTTCTGATGAGATTGCCCAAGCCCTGCAGCTACTTCTTCTCCCAGGGCCAGGATTGTCAGGGAGCGGCTGATCCAAAGGGACAGAAGCAAGCCTAAAAAAACGGAGGGAAGCAATATATACACATGGCGCCATTGTGTACCTGAAAGACCTCCCGCAAACCAGAAGCTCAGGTCCTGTGCAGTTTGAAAGTAAAGGGCGATGCCGGTTGAAAGAGCGCTGAACAGGGTGCTTAATGCTGCGCCTGCCAGTGTCAAAGTGACAGGTGAGATCCGCTCTTTTGAAAGCATGGAGAAAGATAATACAAGCAAGGCTCCAGCAGCCGAACCTGCAAATGACCAGATGAGCAGAACCCAGTATGATCCGCCGGAAAGAAAGGCAAGTGCAATTGCGATGGCCAGGCCCGCTCCATGTGTAATGCCGATTATGGAGGGATCTGCCAGCGGGTTGCGTGTAATTCCCTGCATAATGGTGCCGGCTACAGCCAGTGCTGCGCCAATAAGTGCCCCGGCCAGCGCCCGGGGAAGCCTGACTTCTCTGATAAGCTGATGTTCAATTTGGCCTCCCTGAAAGGAGACAAATGACTCCCAAACCACAGAAGGGGGAATCCAGATTGCGCCCAGCCCAATCGATGCAAGCAGCCCGCCAAGCACCAGCACAATTCCTGCCAGGCCCCATTTAATAGATTTTTGGTGTACAGGCTGCATGTGCTCTGTTATGTCAGCTGCAGTTCTGGCCATTACATTCAGTCCTTTTCTATGTAAATTTTAAGTGAAAATGATAATCGTTATCGTTATAAATAATCGTAATTAATCTACTATTCTTTCACAGCTTTTGTCAATTCTTATTTAAGGAAAAAGAAGGGAGTATTTTTTGTATATGCTGAGCGGCAAACAATTTGAACCGTATAAAATTGCAGTATCAAGCTTAAGAGAGGGATTGTCGAAAACCATCAATGAAAATCGCAATGATTTTACACTTATTTATATTTCATCGGGGAGAGGCACAATCGAAACTCAAAACCGCCAGCTGAAGATAGAGGCAGGGAAGAGCTGCTTTCTCTCTGATTCTGGCATAATTACCTCCGCATCAGCAGACCTGTTAACGGTTTATATACTCACCTGGGCAGAGGATAAAGATGTGCTTTCCAGATTTCTCTCCGGGATACTGGCTAATCAGGAGCCACCAAAGATGGTGCCCTTGTGGGATGAGCTGAGGAAATGGAACAAAGAAAAATCGATATCTGCTGAGTGCAGATTTCAGTCCCAGCTATGGAATATGATGTCTATTCTGACAGACAAGACAGAAGTAGACGGGATTGAAGAGGCAGTGGACCTGATAAGAAATAATCTGTCCCAGCCGGTTACTGTGGCAGAGCTGGCATCTAAAGCAAACATGAGCCCAGTTTCGTTTACCAGGGCCTTTCGGAAACGAACCGGGATGGCGCCGAAGGAATTCCTGAATGGAGAAAGAATGAGAGCAGCCAAACAGCTGATGCTGCAGAAGAAAGGGATTACGGCAAAAGAAGTAGCCCTGCAAATCGGAATGCAGGATGAATTTTATTTCAGCCGTCTTTTTAAAATGAAAGCAGGCTTGCCGCCATCTGTATTTATGAAAAGGGCTAAGGAAAGAATTGCGGTGGTCAGTCAGCTCTTTTTGCAGGACCATCTCCTTTCGCTGGGTGTACAGCCTGTTGCAGCGCCATCCTATCCAACTGTTTATCCTGCCAGCAATGGAGTGCCAAGATATCTTCAAAAAGAGTTGGAGGGCACCATGCTCCTTAATGCAGAAAAGACCTTTCAGCCAGAGGATATTCTCTTAACTCAGCCTGATCGAATCATAAAGACGCCTTTACATAATTATCAGCTGCAAAATGTGCTTCTCTCACAGCAGGGGAAGGTCCATCATATGCAGCTGCAGCCGGACTGGCGGCAGTATCTTTACGAAATTGCTTCTATGGTAGGATGTACAAGCCGGGCAGAATGCATAGAAGAAGAAATCCGCTGCCTTGAATGTAAAGTAAGGGATAAGCTATGTCCATTAACGAAAAAAGGCAGATGGGCCGTCCTTTGGATCCGGCCGGATGAAATCCGTCTTTACGGACAGGGCGGGCATGCTCTGCTCAGTCTGCTCTTTCAGAATTTGGGTTTTGAGCCTCATCCTGATTTGCATTTTGAAGGATATAGGATTGCCGGCCTGAATGATGTGGCTGATCTCAATCCTGATAAGCTTCTCATCTTATGGAGTCATGAAAGAGATGTTTGGAGAGCTGCACATACTCCCGAATGGAATAAGATCCGTGCAGTCCAAACAGGTGAAGTATACTATCCTGCCAGCCATGAGTGGGATCCTTGGGGACCGCTAGGCAGAAAAAAAATGCTGGAGGAATTTTCGGACGATTTGATGAAAGCAAAACTTAAGGCTTGATTAATGCGAACACGGGTCCAGCTGTTTTTTCAGCTGGCCCATTTTTATAATGGAATAGAAGGTTTGTGCGTTTTGTCCATGTAAGAAGTTGTAAAAGTCCATGTTAAGCTAATGTGATAATGATTATCATTGAGAATGAATTTCATTATTGCTTAGGAGGAATTATCCATGAAGAAGTTTTGTGCTCCATTGAGCATTGTTTTCATGTTATTTTTATTAATTGTAACAGGATGCGGTAAAGGTGAAGAGGCCTCTACAGAAGCAGCTGAAAAGAAAGAGAAAGAACAGGCAGAGGAAACCAGAACGGTTGAACATCTTTTCGGTAAAACAGAAGTGCCCGCAAAACCGAAAAAAGTAGTTTTGCTTTCACATGTTTCCTGGGAAGGATCGCTTGTATCAGTAGGGGTAAAGCCCTATGCGGTAATGGCATATGATAATGAGTTCCCGCCGCATTTAACGAAGGAGCTCGAAGGTGTTAAGGCGCTCCCATATGCCGATGAAATGAATTCAGAAGAAATTGTGAAGCTTGATCCAGATCTTCTTATCATCAGCGATCGCTATAAGCCGCTCTATGATCAGCTTTCTGAAACCATCCCAACAGTTGTTGTTGAAGTGGGCGGTGACTGGAAGGAAGATCACCTGAAAGTTGCAGAATCTGTAGGCAAGCTTGAAGAAGGAAAGAAAGTCATTGAAGACCTGGAGAAGGAAGCAGAGGATATCGGAAAGCGTGTCCGTGAGAAAACAGGAGAAGAAACTTTCATGGCCGTCGCAATCAATAAAAAAGATATTCGTGTTTTTGGCCTGACAAACCACGCAACCAACTCATTATTATTTGATGATTTGAAATTAACACCTGCTGAGAACCTTCCAGAAGATTTTGGCGAGAATATCTCAATCGAAGGGCTAGCAAAATATAATCCTGACAATATTATTGACCTTACTTTCTTTAACAGCGGTGAATTCTACGATTCAGTCACACAGGGTGAAGTTTGGAAAAGCCTGAAGGCTGTTCAGAACGACAAAGTACATACTATGTCCACTACATGGGGATTCTGGGATCCGATTGAGCGTCAAAAAGGTTTGAAAGAAATGGAATCGCTTCTATTAAGCGAATAATTTTGGAGGACGGGACTTACTTTGCACGCGTCCTCTCTATTAACTTGATTCTTTTCATCGAGAAGAATCAAATTTTTTAATTTCTATTGAGAATGGTTATCAATTACTGGGTCTAAAGACTCGGTGAAAGGATGGAATTATGCATCATTCAGCCAAACAAATTGCAGAAAATGCAACGTTTCAAGCTTTTATTAATAGTTATTTGCGGGAAGTGGACAGCGGGCATTGGATAGAAAGCTGGGAGTGGATTCAGGAACAGCAGCTATCCATCCCTCTTTCAGGGGAGTTGGTAGCAGAAATAGAATTATCTGGTCAATCCGTTAAATTTGCTGTCGAAGTCCTTTACCGTTCACGAACAGGAAGACATGTAATCGGCCATGCACTTAAATATTGTTCTAATCGGCGGGAATGGATTCTTCAGGATAGACTGCCGATGATGATTACACTTATCCACGAGATGCATTTAATGGCCAAAGCTACTGGCTGCCATGAGCTTGCATCCCATTTTGATGAACTTGTGCTAAGGATAATTGAGAGCTACCAGACAATGGCGGCATATATTGAAGCGAGAATGAATGATGAGGATAGCCTGTATTCAGAAGATTGCACTTTCATTGAAGCAGAACAATCGCTCCTGTTTGGGCACTGGCTTCACCCTACACCGAAAAGCAGACAAGGGATGACTGGATGGCAGCAGCCAAGATATGCGCCAGAATTAAAGGGGCAGTTCCAGCTCCACTATTTCCAAATTGAACGTGAGATGGTAAAAGAATCCTCTAATGACCAGAAAAGTGCAAGTCAAATTATCCTCCAAACGATAAGAAAATCACTGCCGCACCTTACTGTTCCGGAAAAGGAATGCCTCATTCCAATGCACCCTCTTCAGGCCCAATGGCTTCTGCAGCAGGACTATGTCAGAGAGGCAATAGAGAAGGACCTTATAAAGGACCTTGGCAGTATGGGGCCATATTATTCAGCTACTTCTTCCATCAGGACTGTTTACAATCCTGAAGAGGAGTGGATGTATAAGTTTTCGGTCCCGGTAAAAATCACAAATTCGCTAAGGAAGAACCGATTCCATGAGCTAAGGGCAGGCACCGCCATGGCGGAGTTAATAAAAAAAATCCGATTTACAGAAAAACATCCTGTTTTCCGGATGATCGATGATCCAGCCTATATTACTGCCTTATTTCCTGGTCAGCAGGAATCAGGCTTTGAAGTTATTCTGCGATCCAATCCATTTCAGGAAGAAAAACAGTGGGGGGTAACTTCCATTGCTGCATTAGTTCAGGATCCTTTGCCTGGCATTCGTTCAAGGCTGCACCGGACCATTGAGAGGATAGCTTTGGAAGAATCTCGTAATATCCGGGATGTCAGCATGGACTGGTTCCGGAAATATTGGAAATGTGCAATGGAGCCTCTCATCCGATTATATGATGAACATGGGCTGGCGTTAGAGGCTCATCAGCAGAATAGCGTTCTGGACCTTTCTTCCGGATACCCGGAAACTTATTTTTATCGGGATAATCAAGGATATTATCTATCAAATCTCCATAGAGAGAACCTTTGCAAACTGCTGCCTGAATTGGAAGAATGCCCGGAGCTCTTCTATGAGGATGCTCTCATTCAGGAAAGGTTTACGTATTATCTGTTTTTGAATCAGCTTTTTTCAGTCATTTCAAGACTTGGGCAGGATGGTCTCATCAGTGAGGATCGTTTAATCCAATGGTGCCGAAACCAGCTTTGCTCTCTGGACAAAGAGCTGTCTGGACAGGGGAAAGATTTCATTCGGCATGTTCTTCAATCTGAGAAATTATCGTATAAAGCCAATCTTTTAACCCGCTTTCATGATGTTGATGAGCTGATGGCAAAGAACGAACAAGCGGTTTACACTTATTTGCCAAATCCATTGGCCACCATGAAGAAGGAGGAAACCTATGCTGAAGCTGCATCCGCCGTTGTCTAAAACTTTTGAGAAGAGGGTGATCAGGCAGCTCATGGAGGCCATTATTTTTGAAGGTTTAATGGATTATGCCAAGTCAGCTGACCGGCCAGAAGATCCGCACTTACATTTTACGATTTTCGGAAACGAGCGAACATACTGCTGTGAGGGAAAAATTGCTTCGTTTGACCGTGTGAGATTAATGGAAGGAAGCATTCGCACAGTCCACCATGATGGCTCCCGAACAGAAACCACCATAGAGGAATTGGCTGAAGACCTTATTGCCGATCCGGAAAAAAGGAAACAGCTTATTAATGAGCTGGAACAAACCATTCTGCTGAGTGAGTGGAATGAAACCCATCTAATGCATTCTATTTCCAGGAGAAGTCTCAGCTATGAAGAACTGGAATCAGAGATATGGGAAGGGCATCCCTACCATCCCTGCTATAAGGCGCGGAGCGGATTTACACTTGGGGATCATGCGGCATATGGGCCGGAAGCAAGGCAGTCATTTGAGCTGCAATGGGCAGCTGTCAGACGTATGAATGCCAGAATAGAATTGCTTGAAGATGAAAAAATCTTCTGGGAGCGGGAACTTGGCCCTTCCATGTTTGGGCAACTGCTTGCTGAATTGCAGCATATCGGCAAAACCTTTGAAGAATACACATTTTTGCCCATTCATCCCTGGCAGATGAAGTTTGCCAATGCTGATGCTGATATAGTGCTTCTGGGAAGCAGCGGAGATTTTTATCGGTCAACACAGTCCGTCCGTACTCTATGGAATATGACAAATCCTGAAAAAGCTCATGTGAAACTTTCGATGAATATGGTCAACACATCATCGCTAAGAACTCTGGACACACACGCGGTTTGTGCCGCACCCCATATTTCCAAATGGATAGCAGATACAGTGAAAGGTGATCCATTTTTAAAAGATGAAGCTTCATTGGTCATTCTTAAGGAATACGCCGGGATTGCCTACCATCCCGAGGAGGAAGAACCTTGTACTAAGTTTGGAGCTATATGGAGAGAGAGCATCAGGCTTTATATGGAAGAAGGTGAAGCGGCGGTGCCTTGTACGGCACTGCCATTAATGGAGAGGGATGGATTTCCGTTTATTGACGAATGGCTGAAGCGCTATGGAATTGAAAAATGGCTGAAAAGGCTTGTGGAGGTATGTGTGGTTCCTGTCTGGCATTTACTGTCCGCGCATGGAATTGCTGTTGAGGCGCATGCCCAGAATATGATTCTTCTTCATAAGGACGGCTGGCCAACACGTGTTGCTCTGAGGGATTTCCATGACAGTGTTGAGTATTGCCATGACTTTTTGGAGGAGCCAAGCTGTATTCCAGACTTTGCGGGCATTCATGACCAATTTACAAAAGGCAGGGAAGATCAGTATTATTGGATGTCTTCTATTGAATCGCTTAGAGAACTGGCAATGGATACATTATTTGTTTTTCATCTGTCTGAACTGTCCTATGTACTTGAAGAGCAATATGGCTTCAGCGAGCAGCGCTTTTGGAAGCTGACAGGAGAAGCTTTAACGGAGCATCTGAGCTGTTATCCTGAATTGATATTCCGAAACTATTTGCTGCAGCATACTGCACCTGTAATTTACGCGGAGTCATTGCTGAAGAGAAAAGGTCAAAAAGAAGAGGCAGGCGGTTTTCGCCATTATGTTAAAAACTCTTTATCGCAGTCTAACGGGCAGTAAGACTCCCTCTTTAAGACTTAGAGCAATCGAAGGGTGATAATTGGGAGTCCAACTGCCCGTAAAGGCCCGAAAGAAGAACAAAGACTAAGGACGCCACATCCTGTGGCAACGTCTTTGTGACCCACTTCCTGTGGGCCTCAACTAACAATCAGTGGGGGAAGGCATCCCACTGATTGAAGTTTCACTTTAAGATAATCATCAAAAGGAGAATTGAGATGTTTTTTGTAAATGATCAATACTATACATTGGATAATCTTGAGCAGCAATATTCAGAATTTGAAAACACTCCTCATTTAAGAGATTGCGGGAATAGAAGATTAGCTGTTTGCATGCCGGATGTGTTTCAATGGCTCGCTCTTTGTTTATTTGTACGCAGAAAAGGGGGATCCATTGTTCCGATTCATCCCTCCGTGCCGAAAGAAGGGGCAATCCGAATGGCTTCATCGGCTGGAAGCCATATCTTGCTTTACGGAAATATTCATTCACCGGTCGAACTGTCAGAACAAAAAAATATCCGTGAAGGTGTTCTGGTCCAAATGAGTTCGGGTACGACCGGTGCACCTAAGTGCATTGAACGCAGCTGGGATTCCATCGAGTTAGAACTGGAAAGCTATGTGTCTGTATTGCCGGCAGATCATCAGACAACATCTATTGTTGCCTGTCCGGTTACTCATTCATATGGGTTGATCTGCGGTGTATTTGCAAGCTTAAGGCGCGGTGCAGAGCCGGTCATTCTGTCAAATATGAACCCTAAGTATGTGCTAAAAAAAATAAAGGAACATCCGAAGCATATTCTCTATGGAGCTCCCGCGCTTTTGCATGCATTAACTCTTTTGATTGGGGATGGCGCGCGGTTCGATTGTGTGATGACATCGGGCACCCTAATGCCATCTGGCTGGCTGGAATCCTTAAAGAATATTTCAAACAGGGTTCTTCAGCAGTATGGATGTTCTGAGGCAGGGTGTGTGGCCATTCACCCGGATGTAAGTGACCCCCGTGAAATGGGCTATCCGCTTCCTCATGTTAATGTGGAAGCTGGAAGCAGAGAATACCCTGGTGAAATTATCATCCGTGATTCTGAAAAAACCATCTTTACTAAGGACCTTGGCTATGTGGAAGACGGTGTCCTGTCATTTCTTGCAAGAATGGATGACACCATTAATGTAGCGGGATTGAACGTATATCCGCAAGAGGTGGAAGATGTTCTGATGGCAGAGCCAAGAATTGCCGAAGCAGTGGTTTATAAAAAAATCCATCCGCTTTCCGGAGAAAGAGTCTGTGCACAGTATATATGCACCCAGCCTATAGAGGAGCAGGAACTGCGGGAGTGGTGCAGGGAATATCTCGCTCCTTACCAAATCCCGATGGAATTTATCCAAACAGAAGAAATCGAAAAGCTCCCGAATGGCAAAATCAGCAGGAAAAGGCTGGGAGAAGGAGTGCTGGCATGACAAGAGAAGAAATTTTACAGGCCTTATACGATATTATGCTGCATCAATTAGAACTGCCGTCGATGGCTGCCTTTCATGAGGATGCCCGTTTAAATGAAGATTTATATATGGATTCCATCATGATCCTGCAGCTTATTCTTCATTTGGAAGTGGATCTTGGCTTTGATATCCCGGATGAAATGCTGGTGCCTAAAGATTTCAGAACCGCAGGAAGCCTGGCCGACTTTCTGAATCGCCTGCAGAAGCCTGTCACAGCGGAGGCTTCTTATGATTAAAGTCCATTGTTTTGTGAGCTGTGTATGCGAGGCAGTCAAAAAGACGGAAGGGGCCGATCACAGACCTTATTATTTCGGAGTATGGGATGCTGATTTCGATGTATTGGATAATGGAGTTCTGACCTATCATTCCAAACGGATTGACCATGATTTTTTCCACCAGTGGTATGAAATGCTGTATGGAATTAAGCTTTATAGATGGTATGACGAGAAACGCAGCAAACAGGAAAATATAAATAAGCTTCTAAGCCTGCTTGAGAACAAGAAGCACCAACAGTATGTGATGGTGATGCTGGATTTGTCAAAGCTGCCTGAAAGGGAGAATAAGTTTCATCAAAGCCCATTTCCTCATTATGTGATGCTGGAATTGACAGGGAACGAAGAGGAATGGTTTATGTATGATCCGGACTTCCGCTGGGAAGGGATTCTGCCGAAGGAGAGGATTTTGGCAGCTATTGAGGATCCTTCTGCTGAAGGGGGATATTTCTTTGATGCAGCCGATATCATTCCCCCATCTGCAGAAACAGTGGAGGCATATTTTAATACATGCATTAAGCTTGACTGCAACCCAATGACTGATGCTGTTGGAAGGATTGTCGACCTATATACATCCGGATGCGAAAACCATCCTCTATCAGGATTGACATTCGCATTAAGGGAACTCCCAGTCCTTTCCATCCGAAAATATGCCTATGAACATGCATTTGCGTTTTTCTGGGATTCACTTGGGTATGATGAGGAAGGCTTTGAAGCCTGGTGTAATGAAATTGAGAAGCTGGTAAAGGGATATACCGTTATCCAATATCGGGCGATGAAGCTTGCCATGACAGGAAACCTGAGTTTGAAAAATGAAATCTCTTTAAAATTGGATGAATTGAATATCCTGGAGTTTAAAATCAAGCAGGGATTGCAGAAAAGCTTTGAAGCCTGGATTAAAATGCAGCGATCCACAAATATGAAGGAGGCAATTCTATGAAGCTATCTCTCTGCACCATCTCATTCCGGCATCATCTTCAGTCCATTGACCAAATCGCACACTATGCCCAGACAAATGGATTCCAGGGGATAGAACTATGGGGTGTACATGCCAAAAACCTGGCGGAAGATATTCATTATGGCAGTGAGTGGCTAAGTTCCTATAATCTTGAAACGACCATGCTGAGCGACTATTTGCCTCTTGATGCGCCTCTTCCGGTTTTAATGACAGAAATGCAAAGATTATGTGCACTGGCGCATAGGTGGGGAACGAAGAAAGTAAGGACGTTTGCCGGGACAAAAGGCAGTGCGGATATCAGCAGGCTGGAAAGAATCGAATTGGTTTCACGTATGAAAATGCTCTGCAAAATGGCTGAAGCCGAGGGGCAGATGCTTCTGGTTGAAACTCATCCTAATACCCTGACAGACAACCCATCCTCTACGCTTCAGCTCATTGAGGAAACGGACCATTCAGCGCTAAGGGTTAATTTTGATGTGCTTCATATATGGGAATCAGGAGTGGACCCGCTCTTTGCACTAAAACAGCTGCGGCCATATATTTCGCACTTTCATTTTAAGAATATTCAGTCCCGCTCCCAGCTGGGCGTGTTTGCCCCTAATAATGTCTATGCAGCAGCGGGCAGCAGGGAAGGCATGGTTTCATTATTTGAAGGAGCGGTAGATTACAGGGTGTTCTTAAGAGAGGCTTCGAATTTGATAGAAATGGATGCTTCCCTGGAATGGTTTGGACCAAATATGAAAGACATACTGACAAAAGACAGTAAGGAAATTATGAGAGTTCTTCAGGCAGAGAATGCCTTATAACAGGCAGTAAAAAATCAATCAAACGTTTGATTGATTTAGGCTGCAGTACGATTTCCCCTTAAATGAAAAGGTGCAGGGAGTAGTATCCTGCATCTCGAAAATTACATGGAAGAGAACAATCAAAAAAGCTTTAATCACCTTAAAGCTTTTTCGATTGCTTCTGCCGCTGACTCAATGTGGCGGAAATTTTTCTTTATATTCGTTTCTGTGTAGGTAATTTCAAAAGAATGATTGTTTTTCAAATAACAGACTGATAAAACCTGCTGTTTGTCATTTGAAAAGGTCTGAGTGATTTGAGAGTCACAATAATATTTCAAGGTTTCAAGCATGTTAAGTGTGTGATCTGTTGACATAGTCTTTAGCCTCCTTTTGGATTGGCATGACTAACTGAGATCTTAATTCCATTATAAGGAATTCATCTTCTTGTTTATATGGATAATTTGTCACATTTTATCATAAGATTTCGGTTTTAATAGGGTCAGAATCAAGATTTGCAGTAAAAAGGCCAGTCTTTGATAGACTGGCCACATCTTATGCAAGCTGCTGCTCGGCAAATTCACGATATAGATCATGTGATTGTGTCAATTCGGAATGTGTGCCGATGCCTGTGACATGACCTTTTTCGATGAAAACAATCCGGTCTGCGTCGACAATTGTGGAAAGGCGGTGGGCGATGACGAAAGTTGTCCGGCCTTCCATTAGGCGGGTAAGTGCCTGCTGGACGATGCCTTCAGATTGGCTGTCCAGGCTCGCGGTAGCTTCGTCCATCATCAATATTTTAGGGTCGCGCAGGAATGCCCGCGCTATAGCAATACGCTGCCTTTGTCCTCCGGAAAGCTTCACACCCCGCTCACCAACTTCAGTATCAAGCCCCTTTGGAAAATCGGCAATGAATTGATCGGCGTATGCCATTTTCGCAACTTCCCATAATTCCTCATCTGTGATGCTTTTGGAATTTTCCAGCCCATAGCATAAATTCTCACGGATTGTACCTGCCATCATGGCACTTTCCTGTGAAACATAGCCAATTTGGCTGCGCCAGGATTTAAGGGATATCTCCTGGATGGGTGTATCGCCAATTTTAATTTCTCCATCCGTTGGCTCGTAAAATCGTTCAAGCAAACCAAACAGGGTGGTTTTTCCGCTTCCGCTTGGACCTGCCAGTGCAATCATCTGACCCGGCTGGGCTTCCAGTGAGATATTTTCCAGAACACTCTCTTCTGCGCTATAGGAGAATGAGACGTTATCGATTAAAATCGGCTTGCTGCTGATATCCATTTCGATGCCATCTTGGCCATCTTCTAACGGCTCCTCCAAAATTTCTATGATCCGTTCAGTGGCGCCTTTTGCCTTTTGCAGCTGAGTAAAAAACATCGCAAATGAGGTGATTGGCATAATAATCTGGAATAAGTACAGCAAAAAGGCTACAAGAGAACCCGTTGACATCGTTCCGCTGGCCACACGCATGCCTCCATAGGCGATGATCATGACGATAACAACCATCATGATCAGGTACATAGTCGGGCCAATCATCGCAAAAATGCGGGCTTCCCGCAAACCGTATCCAAGAAGTTTGTCGATGCCATCCAATCCTTTTTCTTCTTCATTTTGTTCTGCAGTAGAAGACTTCATTAAGCGAATTTCACCGAGTGTTTGGGTAATGTTTCCGGTAAAGATGGCAGTTTCATCTTGAAGGCCCCGAGATATTTTAGCCATCTTTCGGCCAAGTGGAATCATAATTGCCAGTGTAATAGGAACTGAAGTGAGCATCAGCAGTGTCATTTTCCAGTCCATCACAAGCAGGATAATAATTGCACCGATAATACTGATAATCCCGGTGATAAATTGCGGGAAGTGATTGGTAATCAGCTCCCTGACTATGCTAGTATCATTAACTACACGGCTGACAGTCTGGCCGCTGGATTGCTTATCGAAGTAACTGACCGGCAGCCTTATGAGCTTCATCCACATCCGGTCCCGAAGGCGTGCCACCACTTTTTGGCCGACATAGCTGAGCAGGTAGATGGAGATTCCGCTGATGATGGCCTGGACAATAAAGGCTGCCCCAATTCCGATTATGAGCGGAACGCTTAAAGATTCAACAGAAAAACCATCCACCAGATTTTTGGTCAGCAACGGTACGAGAAGGCCAGTCAAGGTGGTTAAAATGCTGGCTGTTAAACCAATGATGAGGGCAGTCTTTGGAATTTTTGTTGATAGTATGAGTGAAATGAATGGTTTAAGGCTTTTTTGCTTTTTATCCATTTTATGTGCTCCTGTCTCTTATATATCGATTTCATTATATAACATTGAAACTTCCATTACCTGTTATGCACCTTAGCGCCTATCCGATGAATAGGATGTTTTAAAAAACCAAAAAGGATGGATAGCCGTGGCAATCAACTTTCCGGTAGGCATCAAAACGATGACAATCAGCACCGGGCCGACTAAAGTCGTTTATTATCCCCGTGTAACAAGAATGCAAAATAAGCAGCTTCAGCATGTTATCAACAGTGCTATTGTTCGTGAAAACCAGCAGCTCATTAATGAGCAAACAGGCAATATGGATACAACCGTGGTTGATTTGTATGGATACTATGAGATTAAAAATAATCAGCGAGACGTCTTGAGCTTGTCTTTATTCAATTACGTGTATCATTATCATGCGGCACATGGTATGACAGTTATAAAATCTTTGACGTTTGATCTGCAAAAAGGGAAGCAGGTTTCCTTAAAGGATTTATTTAAGCCGGGCAGTGATTATGTAAAACGCCTGTCTGAGCTGATCTCAATTCAAATTAAACAGCGTGACATTCCGCTGCTTGTAGACTTTAAAGCCATCAGGCCTGACCAGGACTTTTATATAGCAGACAAAGCACTGATCATCTATTTCCAGCTCTATGAAATAACGCCATATGCCTATGGATTCCCTATGTTTCCGATTTCCGTTTATGATTTGCAGAATATTATTGAAGAAAATGGTCCGCTGGGGAGGATGGCGGTGAATTAAAGTCAAAAGGAATGCTGCTTTAAGGCGGCATTCCTTTTTTGCTGTAGAAAGGTAAATACTTTGGCCAACACTTGAGAAGAAATATTAAGAAGGCTTATTGGTACACTGATAAGAATGAAGGGGCACAGGCTATATCTGTGCTCTTTTTCTATTTCAATCAAACGTTTGATTGAAATAGGTGGAAGTGGTTATAGGCAGTGCTTTTCAACTTAGTGGTGTTCATTCAGACAGGAGTAGGAGAAAACCGAGGCAGTGAGTCCGAACAGTGCTCATTCGGACAGGGGAAGGAGAACTAAGAAAGAATGAGTCCGAACAAATGTCTCCTGGTGTTCAATACAATAATTAAGAGTAAATAACGAAATAAAAAAACCGCTCCTGCCAAATGCAGTAAGCGGTAAGGTTGAAAATTAATTGCGGATCAAGTAGTCAAACGCACCAAGAGCTGCAGTAGCACCGGATCCCATGGAGATAATGATTTGCTTGTAGGCACTGTCTGTACAGTCTCCTGCAGCAAATACACCAGGGATGTTTGTGGCACCGCGCTTGTCCACAACGATTTCGCCGAAGCGGGTACGCTCGATCTGGTCGCCTAACCAATCTGTGTTAGGAACCAGGCCGATTTGGACAAATACACCTTGCAGTTCAACATGGTGCTGTTTTTCTGTCTCACGATCCATATATGAAATACCGTTTACTTTGTCAGTTCCGGTAATTTCAGTTGTCTGAGCATTTGTGACAACCGTTACGTTTGGAAGGCTATTCAGACGTTCCTGCAGAACGGCATCTGCTTTCAATTCAGGATTGAATTCGATAACCGTTACATGGTTAACAATCCCTGCAAGGTCAATGGCTGCTTCAACACCGGAGTTGCCTCCGCCGATAACAGCTACGTCTTTGCCTTCAAATAATGGGCCATCACAGTGAGGGCAGTAAGCAACCCCTTTGTTTTTGAACTCTGCTTCACCTGGCACGTTGACATTTCTCCAGCGTGCACCAGTTGAAAGGATGACTGATTTACTTTTCAGTACAGCACCGTTTTCAAGTTCGACTTCAACAAGGTCCTTCTTTTCAAGGCTCTTTGCACGCTGCAGATTCATGACATCGATGCCATAATCTTTCACGTGTTCTTCGAGGCTTGCAACAAGCTTAGGGCCTTCTGTGTGCTTCACACTGATAAAGTTTTCGATGCCTAAAGTATCCATTACCTGGCCGCCAAAGCGTTCAGCAACGATGCCGGTGCGGATTCCTTTGCGTGCAGCATAGATTGCCGCGCTTGATCCCGCAGGGCCGCCGCCAATGACAAGCACATCATAAGGATCCTTATCTGCAAATTCTGATGCGTCAGGGCCTGTCCCCATTTTCGCTAGAATTTCTTCAAGGGACATACGGCCGCTGCCGAATGATTCGCCATTTAGATGAACTGTCGGCACTGCCATGATTTCTTTAGCATCTACTTCTTCTTTGTAAGCAGCACCATCGATCATTGTGTGTGAGATATTAGGGTTAAGAACACTCATGACGTTAAGAGCCTGTACTACATCAGGGCAGTTGTGGCAGCTTAAGCTGACATAAGTTTCAAAACGATATTCGCCCTCAATCTTCTTCACCTGGTCGATGACTTTCTGATCAACCTTAGGTGCCCTTCCGCTAACTTGAAGCAGAGCAAGCACTAAGGAAGTAAATTCATGTCCAAGAGGAATGCCGGCAAAGGTAATGCCAGTATCCTCACCTGGACGATTTACACTAAAGCTTGGCGTCCTTTGTAATTCAGTGCGCTCAACTTTAATGTGGGAGGACATATTGGCTAGCTCATCTACTAAAGCCAGCATGTCGCTGGATACTTTATCTGATCCAGCGCTGACTTTTAGAAGGATTTCGCCCTCCATCATCTGAAGATATTGAGCTAATTGTGCTTTTATATCTGCATCAAGTAACATGATTATCGTGCTCCTTAGATTTTACCTACTAGATCAAGGCTTGGCTTAAGTGTTTCAGATCCTTCTTTCCACTTAGCCGGGCAAACTTCACCTGGGTTGTTGCGTACATATTGAGCTGCTTTAAGCTTGCTTACAACCTGGCTTGCGTCACGGCCAATTCCGCCAGCGTTGATTTCAACAGTTTGGATGATGCCATCTGGATCGATGATGAATGTTCCGCGTTCAGCCAGTCCATCTTCTTCGTTCAGAACTTCGAAGTTGCGGGAAATTCTTTGGTTAGGATCACCAATCATAACGTATTCAATCTTGTTGATTGTTTCTGAGTTATCGTGCCATGCTTTATGAGTGAAGTGAGTATCAGTTGATACAGAATAAACTTCTGCACCCATATCTTTTAAAGTTGCATATTCATTTTGAAGGTCTTCTAATTCAGTAGGGCATACGAATGTGAAGTCTGCTGGGTAGAAGCATACTACGCTCCACTTTCCTTTGAAGTTTTCTTCAGTAACATCGATGAAATCACCGTTATGGTAAGCTTTTGCTGCGAATGGTAGTACTTCTGAACCGATTAATGCCATGATTAAATTCCTCCTTAAATGGTTGAGTGATATGATTATTAATTAAATAGCGAACTATTTAATAATAATTCTAATTCGGTAATAATTATCATATACGGTATATTTTTTGTCAAGGGATAAGCTGTGAAAATTTGCTCCTTTTCGGTTAGAGGGCGGAAACTATAAATGACCCAATAAGACTCCAATGTTTAATTCTGCTTTTTCTTGGGTGGAATCAGTACGAAATGGAACTTTCAAAACGGCATTGAGCTCGTTAATAACAGTATAACTCTTTCTTCTATTAATTACCCTTTTTTTGCCTGCATCAATCTCAACTAATATGAGATTTAAGTTTATAATTGAGAATGTGTTTAAAAACGGCGGCCAATGATCAGGAACTGGTCCACATTAACTTATTATCCCCTCTTCGGCTAAAAACAATCGATATGGCATTAAAAATAGTTCAATCAAATGTTTGATTGATTAGAGTAATAAATTACCTGGTTTTTACAAAAATACCTTGCATTACAACAAAGTGAGAGTTAAAGTAAGAGTATATCTTGTATTGCAAGGTATTTAACTGCAGATAAATATCTTGTAATACAAGGTAGTGGGAGGAGCAAGGTCAATGTCAGATACCACGCAAATGTTAAAAGGAATTCTGGACGGATGTTTATTAGCCATAATTAAAGAAGGGGAGATATATGGGTATGAATTGGCGGCGAAATTGGAGTCATATGGATTTCGTTCATTGAGCGAGGGCACCATTTATCCGCTTCTTCTGCGTATGCAAAAGGAAGGACTGATCAGTGCTACTTTGCGAAAATCAACAGCTGGACCTAAACGAAAATATTACACATTAACTGAAAAAGGCGAGCAGGAGCTGGAGCTATTTATTGGGCGCTGGGAACAGGTTAGTTCATCTGTTGGCAATGTATTGAATAAAAAGGGGGTATGAAGAATGGTCTCAAAAGAGTCTGAACAGTTTTTGACAGAGCTTCGTTTTTATCTCATGTCAAAAGGGAAAAATGATGAAGAAATAAATGAAATAACAGAAGAGCTTGAAGTGCATTTAATTGAAGCTGAAGCCGATGGGAAAGATGTGTCTCATATTATTGGAGATAGCCCAAAGCAATATATGAAAAGCATCGGAGAATCAATGAGTACCGATTATCGTCAGATGGCGGGGCTGCTGCCGCTGATGATCCTTTTGCTGGGTGCTTATATCAGCGTAGGTCCTGCAATTGAAGGGAACTTTTCATTATCCAAAGGTACACTTTGGATCGCTGTTATCGCAGGATCAATTGCAGTTGGAGCTTATAGCCTTCTGATCTTCAGAGTGCTGCCTAAATTTCTTCATTCCAAGTGGAGTGCAGTTCTTCTATTAGGAGCCAGCGTGGCTGTGACAGGCTTAATGATTATGGTTTTACTTTGGAATCAGAAACAGGGGTTTGAGCCGGTTTTTACAGCAACGCCCTTTCAGAATAATGTAATTGTGGCAGTTTGTGCGGTCATATTTATTGTTTCTGCCATTTATACAAGAACATGGTTTACAATTATAATTCCCCTGTTTTTGTCTGCGGGCCCTATTGCCAATCGGTTTATTCCACAGGATGTGAATGAAGATCCAACATATATTTTATATACTGTTTTAGCATTCGTTATTATTGCGGCAATCATGATATTCATATTCATGGCTAAAAGGAAAAAAATGCTGAGTAATGGAGGAAAACGAAATGTCTAGCTTGCCTAATTGCCCGAAATGCAGTTCAGAGTATACATACGAGGACGGGCTGCTCTTTGTATGCCCGGTATGTGCACATGAGTGGACAGCTGAATCAGAAATCACCAGTCTTGAGGACGAAAAGGTGATTAAGGATTCAAATGGGAATGTACTTACTGATGGAGATACGGTATCAGTCATTAAAGATCTTAAAGTGAAAGGCACTTCTTCTGTAATTAAGATTGGAACCAAGGTTAAAAATATTCGCATCGTTGATGGGGATCATGATATTGAATGTAAAATCGATGGCTTTGGCGCCATGAAGCTGAAGTCGGAGTTTGTGAAGAAAGTGTAACGAAAAAGGGCCTATCCTTCCATGGATTGGCCCTTTTTAAATCAGTTCCAGCATATCCTTTAGAGGCTCCTAAAATAGTAGTGGAAAGGTCATCACCTCTGGTTTATGATAAAGAAAGAATATTAAGAATTTCTCAAAATAGGTGGGAGCCTCATTGATACTATTAGACTACATTGTTAATCTCTCCATTTTTTCATTATTGGTCAGTGTGCCTTTAATTCTCCGCTCGTTTATCAATCATAAACCGCTTAAGGACCTGCATCTTTTGGGCGGCCTGTATGCAGGAATTATTTCTGCCATTCTTGTGGGTTTATCTTTTAACGAGCAGGGTTATTCCTATGATATTCGTTACGCCATTCTGATTTTGGCATTTTCCTATTTGGGGCCAGGGGCAGGGTTTATTACCGGAATAATTGCCCTTGTATCAAGGCTTGCAGTCAGTGAGAATTGGCTACCAGCCATCATAGGATTATCCCTTATTTTGATTGCTTTTGCAGTCATACATAGATATAGCCGCCACCTAAAGGCGGTTAGAAAAACGGCCATATTATATGGTGTATATTGTGTCATTTATATTATAACGGTGCCGATCATTTTTAACGTTTTTAGGGACAAGCCTATTTTTCATCTGCAATATATTCTGTTTGTGGGTCTTGGTGTCATTGTTGGGAGTTTACTGATTGAATCCTATGAAAGATTGATACGAATCATCACAGAAAAAAAACGGATGGAAAAGACGCTGGAAGAAAGTGAGTCTAAATACCGGCTGATCGCTGAAAATACATCAGACTTAATTGCGGTAATGGACAGGGATCGCAGTTTGAGTTATTTGTCACCATCACATGAGTTTGTTTTAGGATATGAAGTGCCGGAGCTGCAAAAGCTGGAAGTGGATGTTGTTATTCATCCGGATGAAGCGGATAATTTTCAGGCTGGCATGCAAAGGATATTCGAAAATAATGAGCGCATGGCAATGGAGTTCCGCCTAAAACACAGAGAGGGCCATTGGATTGAATTTGAATCACGCTGTATGCCGGTTGAAGGTGAAAAGGGTGTAATCGAGCATGTTGTTATGATCAGCAGAGATATTTCCGAGCGGAAAAAAGCAGAGGAATTTCTTTTGCAGTCTGAGAAATTATCGATAGTCGGGGAGCTCGCAGCCGGGGTAGCCCATGAAATCCGAAACCCGCTTACAACCATCAAAGGGTTCCTGCAGCTTTATAGGAGCGACAATAGCCAAATTAATGAATTGCTGCTTAGCGAATTGGAACGCATTGAAAATATCACCACTGAAATGCTTTCGCTTGGAAAGCCGCAGGCCATACAAATGGACACCGCTGATTTAACAGATATTATAGAGAATACAGTAGAGTTATTATCCCCTCAGGCGAATATGAACGGTATCCAGTTCAAGCTGAATTTTGCAGATGGTGATTTTTTAATTTCATGTGAAAAAAATCAAATAAAGCAGGTTTTTTTGAATATCTTAAAAAACGCAATGGAGGCTATGGATAATGGAGGGGATATTGAAATTTCCCTCACAGATAATAATGACGGGGGATGTCTTGTCTCCTTTCAGGACCAGGGCTGTGGAATCCCTGACGAATTTCTCCCGAGACTTGGTGAACCTTTTTATACATTAAAAGAAAAAGGGACTGGCCTGGGACTTATGATTTGCCATAAGATCATTAAGCAGCATCATGGAAGCATCGTTTATAAAAGCAAGATTGGTGAAGGTACATTAATAGAGATTACATTGCCGCTTTTAAAAACAACTAAATAAATTGAAAAGAGCAGGGGCATTCCTTGCTTTTTTAATTTATTTTGGAAGACGCCTCAAGCTCGGGATCCATAAGTCTCTTTTTTGCAAAGCGAAACACAATAATGAGCAAGACAGCCGCTGCCGGATAAACCGGGATTGAATAGACCAGTTTCCATCCTGTATAGGTCAGTGCATGATTTTTAACAGTAAGCCATTCAAAGACTATGGAAAATGCACTCCAGCCCAGTATGTACCAAATAGACCTCTTGCCATAGAGTTCCCAGCGGTCATAGCCAAATAAAAAAATCAGAGCGGAACAGGGATACATGAAAAAATGAAAAAGGGCTCCCGATAGTTCATAAGTAGGGTTGTCACCAAATATATACATCCGAAAAGGGGTGGCCAGCAGAAAGTAATCAATGGTCGCAACCAATGCAAGGTTATAAACCCATATGATTATAACTAAAACTGGAGGAAAGTACTTTCGGATCGGCAGAAATAAGAGTATGACAATTGCAGAAGTCAAAATAAAGAACCCTTCATTCCAATCAAATGTTACATTCATACAGCCTAGACTCCTCTATATAGTATCTTCCGGAAAAAATTCATAAAGCCGATTAAAATAAGCAGTGACAGCAGCCAAAAAGTAGATGACCACCAAATTTTCCAATGAATATGGATCAGCACTCCTGTTTTATGCCCAAGCCACTCCAGTCCCCCTAAGATCAAGATAAAAAAGATTATTAAGAGGAGCTTTCTCTTGTATGCTTTCTGGATAAGAAAATAGTTCAAAAAAAGGACCATGAAGGCAGGGAATAGCAAAATTCGGTTAAGGAAATGGGAGAATTCATAGCTTAGTTGTTCCGGAATGATGAGAGTTTTGAAGTTCATATAGCAAAGGGCTGAAAAATTTTGAAAGAGATAGGAGCTCAACATCCAATAGACGAAGGTTTCCAATATATGCAGATGTTTCTTTAGTTTAATAAAAAGAAACAATACGAACATATTGATCACGAGGTAAATAAAAAAAATCATTGTGCAGGAACCCCCTTTGTCTCACTGGATCTTTCTCAAATAACTTAACTTGTTTCTTCTTATCTTGTTCATTAGGGGCTGTTTTATTTAGTAACCTGATCATGTTAATAAGAAAAGACGAGGAGCCTGATGCACCTCGTCTCCTTATATTTAGAAATCAAAATTGTCGGGATCTGGTCCAACACGTAAATGTGCATCTAAGGAATCAATCAATTCCATCTCTTGCTGAGAAAGTTCAAAATCAAATAAATCTGCATTTTCTTTGATGCGATGAGGTTTTGTTGACTTAGGGATGACGATAATGCCGTTTTGCAGGTGCCACCTTAGGACAATTTGAGCAACGGATTTTCCATGTTTTGCAGCCAGTTCATGCAGGACCCCGTTTTCGAATAATCCGCCTTGCATTAGTGGGGCCCACGCTTCAATGTGCATATCATGTTTGGCAGCAAAGTCACGAAGTTCAGTTTGTGCCAATTTCGGGTGCAATTCAATTTGATTAATCATTGGTTTGATTTCAGCTGTTTTCAATAGATTTTCTAAATGGCTGATCTGAAAGTTGCTGACGCCAATCGCTTTGATTTTACCTTCTTTATATAAATCTTCCAGTGCTCTCCAAGTTTCTGTGTATTTTCCCTCAACAGGCCAATGGATTAAATAAAGGTCAAGATATTCAAGTCCCATTTTTTTCAATGAGGTGTTAAATGCCTTAAGGGTTGCTTCATAGCCCTGGTCAGAGTTCCACACTTTTGAAGTGATAAAAAGTTCCTCTCTATTAAAGCCAGACTGGCGGATGGCTTCTCCCACCCATTCCTCGTTTCCGTAGATGGAAGCTGTGTCGATGCTTCTATAGCCAATTTCAATTGCTGCTTTAACAGCGGTCAATAGTTCTTCTTCCTTTTCCACTTTAAATACACCAAGGCCAATCCTGGGCATTTTAACTCCATTTGCAAGTGATGCAGTACTTGATAAAGATAGTTTATTCATATAAGACACTCCTTAATTAATTAGTTAGTTTGTTTTTCAAGCTTTTTTAGCCATCCCGTCAGAATTACAGCCCCAAGCACCATTACTCCGCCAATCCACGGTGTGTGAATTAAGCCGATAGAATCGACGATCAGTCCCCCGGCAAATGAGCCAATGGCAATTCCGATGTTAAAAGCTGCAATATTTAAAGCGGAAGCAACATTGACCGCAGAAGGAACATATTTCTCAGCCAGGTTTACCACCAGAATTTGAAGGCCTGGCACATTCATGAAAGCAAATAAGCCCATTAGAAAAATAGCAATAAGCCCAATAATTTTAAAAGGTGCTGCAAAGGTTAGCAGGCCCAGAATAATGGCTTGCAGAGCAAACATCCAAAACAATGCCTTTAATGGATCTTTGTCAGAAGCTTTTCCGCCAAGAACATTGCCGATTGCCACGGCCACTCCGTAAGCAAGCAGAATGATGCTCACCCATTTTGCGCTAAAACCTGTTACATCTTCGAGAAGCGGAGTCAGGTAGGTAAAAGCAACGAAGGTTCCGCCATATCCCAATGCGGTAATGCTAAAAGCTAAAAGCAGTTTTCCGCTGCTTAGAATTTTCAGCTGTTCACTGAATCTGGAAGCCGGTGCTTGTTTTAGGTCTTTTGGAACAAGAATGGCACTGGCGATAATTCCAATTACCCCAAGCAGCGCCACTCCCCAGAAAGTAGCTCTCCAGCCAAATGTCTGCCCGATAAACGTTCCGAGCGGTACACCTGTCACGGTTGCGACAGTTAAACCAGTGAACATAAAGGCAATCGCACTGGCGCGTTTGTTCTCAGGAACTAAATCAGCGGCAATGGTCGAGCCGATTGAAAAAAAGATGCCGTGTGAAAAAGCTGTAATGAAACGTGCAGCCAGCAAAAGGGCAAAAGAGGTGGAGACGGCTGCGACGGAATTTCCGATAATAAACAAAATCATTAATCCCATGAGCAGTGACTTTCTGTTCATTTTACTGGTCAAAGCAGTTAGTACAGGTGCTCCAATGGCAACTCCCATGGCATAGCCGGAAATTAATAAACCAGCCAATGTTATGGAAATTCCCAAATCACCTGAAATGGTCGACAGCAGCCCAACAGGAACAAACTCTGTGGTTCCAATTCCGAATGCACTAATTGCGAGTGCAAGCAGGGCAGGAGTGCCGCCTTTTTCTTTTTGTGTATCTATAGCAATAGAACTCATTGGCAATGAATCCCCCTTATATTTAAAGTTTGGGATGGAGCAAAGACATCATAGCCAGGCGCCTTGGCCATACAGTCTTGATGAAAGATATTATGGAGCATGGCAAACATGGTGAACAGTACGTACTTTAAAGTAATGCAGGCACTAAAAAGTAACCTATGGTCAATTTCACCATTTTGTTTTAAGCTTCCTTATGCTATTATGGATGGCATGATTCTATATGAACAGTACGCACTTTAAAGTAATGTAGGTACTTTTTAGTGCCTGTCAAACAGAGGGGGAAGGAAGTTGGCATACAATATTCCGGTAGAAGCTACATTAGATGTGATTGGCGGGAAGTGGAAAGTTGTAATTATGTGCCATTTAATTAAAGGTGAAAAGCGAACTAGCGAGCTTAAACGGCTTATGCCTGGGATTACACAAAAAATGCTGACTCAGCAGCTGCGCGAGCTTGAAGCGGATGGTGTTGTTAACCGTGCTGTTTTTGATCAAGTCCCTCCTAAGGTTGTCTATTCGTTAACAGATTATGGATGGTCACTTCGCCCGATCCTGGATGCAATGTGCAACTGGGGGGAAGGGCATATTGAATTAACAGGCGGAGAGCTTGTGGAACAATAAAAAAACCAGGACTCGTATGCTTTAGGCAAACGAGTCTTTTTTATGTGGCTGAGCTATTTACTCTTTATTTGTTCGCGGATACTCTCGAGCTCCTCCAGCGATAAAGAGCCAAGCGATTTTTTTATTTCTTCCTCGATTTGTTTCTTATTATTTTCCCTGTATCGGTCCCACCATTCCCGGAGGCCTTCGGTATTTGCAAGCAGATATTCGATATCGATTTCTTCCACCTCATCATCCGATAGATAATTTAAAACAGCAGCTAACATCCGATTCAGCTTGCTGACTTCATTTTCACTTTTTTCCTTTGAGTTTGATGATCCTGCAGTATCTAATTTGGTCTCCTCGCCGCTGCCTGCTGAAGCTGTTTTCTTTGGCATGAAATCAATCCTTTCTGCTGCAAATAAGATTTACTTTTAGTATTGCCTCAAAAAAATTTATAAAAAAACTGAACTTTATTTATTAGTAAGCGTCTTATACGTAAAGTCGCTGCATAGGGGTGATTGATAATGAAAGAACGTGAGATTGATTTCAATTCAGATGTAAATCTAAAGGGAACAGTGAGCTTTCCGAAAGAGTCAGAAGGAAAGCTTCCTCTTGTTGTTATATTTCACGGCTCAGGCCCAGTTGACAGGGATGGCAATGCAAAGGTTATGCAGATGAATGCTTATAAGATGCTTGCTGATTTTTTTTCATCCATTGGGGTGGCGGTTCTAAGATATGACAAGCGGGGAGCAGGTGCGAGCAACGGTGATTTTTATGAAACAGGAATGTGGGATTTAGTTAACGATGGGATAGCCGCTGTGAAGACGGCGCGAGAACTGCCGGGAATCGACCCTGAAAGAATTTTTCTGCTGGGTCATAGCGAAGGATGCTCTTTAATTCCTCCTATTAATAGGCAGGCGGATGCTGCAGGAATTATCCTGCTTGCCGGTCAGGCGGATAATATAAGAAAAGCTTCCGAATTACAAGCAAGACTGCTGGAAGAGGAAGTTAAAGAGATGAAGGGAGTTAATGGCGTCCTCCTTCGTGCTTTAAAAGTTCATAAAACAGCTGCCTCCAAACAAAAAAAGGTTTTTGATGAGATGATGGAATCTGAAGAGACGGTGATGAAGAAAGGATTTACAAAGATTAATGCAAAATGGGCACGTGAGCATTTTCAATATAATATGAAAGAAGATTTGGCCGCGATTACATGTCCCGTTCTTGCAATTACCGGGAAGAAGGATGTTCAAGTAAACCCTGATCATGTGCATCATTTTGCTGAAAAAGTGAATGGTCCAGCTGAGAGCTATAATGTGCTGAAGATGAACCATCTCCTTAGGGACCAGGAAGAAGAAACTTCTATGATAAAGCTGAAGTCAATTTATAAAGGGAGTCTTTCAAAGCCATTGAGCGCTGAAATGCTATACATTATGGAAAACTGGGCTAAAAGGTATATTCTTTAAAGAAGTAAAGCTGTATGCACGCAGGAATTGTAAAAAAAATATTGAGCATGCATTTTTTTATTTAAGGTATTGACTACTGGGTCTATATTATTGTAAGATAGTCTTTGTCGCTTAGAGGTATTCGCTGAGCGGAGGCAACAAATAGAAGCTTTCAAAACTGTTTGGACATCAAACAGAAAAAAGTAAAAAAAGATTGTTGACTTCCCTATGAGAAGATGATAAGATAAATTTCGTTGTCACTTCGAAAGAAGTTAGCGCATTAGTTCTTTGAAAACTAAACAAAACAGAAACGTCAACGTTAATTCTTTAGTCTTTATTTGAAAAGACAACTTATGAGCTTAATCAACTCTTATATGGAGAGTTTGATCCTGGCTCATAAGTTGTCTTTTCAAATAAAGACTAAAGAATTAACGTTGACGTTTCTGTTTTGTTTAGTTTTCAAAGAACTAATGCGCTAACTTCTTT
>NZ_CAXQGS010000075.1:0-18871 GCF_964223445.1 Cytobacillus sp. | reverse complement strand
GCTGCCGCTTTCGGTCGTGCGATGCAATGCTGACGAAGCCTTCCTTGTCCTGCGGGCCTCAAGCATAAGACAAGCCGGCTGAAAGGTTGTTCTTTAACCTTTTGGACGGATTGGCTTAGACCCGAGAGCCGATGGCGCCTGGAGCTAGACAGTTATCGAAGTTCAAAGTTATACTTTTATTCTTTTAATAGAAAACCGGCTTCCTTGTCGAAGCCGGTTTATTCGTCATCTCCTGAAATTTTAATGGCTGGCGTGTTGTTATAAAGATAGGCTGGAGCCATGTTTTGTTCCTCATCACGATTATTCATAGCTTCTTGCAACTTTAGGTTGACATCCTCTGTTTCTGTCTTGCTGTTCATTTGGGAGTGAATAGTCTGATCCTCCAGCTTTTCATTTAGCTTGATATTGGTTTCAGCAGTTTTATTATCCATTTGCCTAATCCTCCTTTTGTTATAGTTTGTTATAAGTGGTTATAAAATATTTACCACATCCCGTTCCCATAAAACAAAAAGCATAAACCCATGGTCTATGCTTCTAAAAATTCTCCATAACCGAGTTTTCCGGCACCTTGAACGGGTCATTTTTATCAATTCGATCATAAAACATTATTCCGTTCAGATGGTCGATTTCATGCTGCATAATGATGGCCGGGATACCCTTGAACCGGAGTGTCACTTCTTCTCCCTCAAGATTATGGGCTTTTACCTTAATGCGTTCATAACGGGGCACATACCCTTTTACGTCACGATCAACAGACAGGCAGCCCTCACCCTCCGGCAGGAAAATCACACCGACAGAGTGGCTGATGATCTTCGGATTAATTATGAAATACTCCTGAGGCTCACCTTTTTCATTGGTAAAATAGGCAGTAAACATACGTTTGTTTAGGCCAATTTGGTTGGCAGATAGCCCAATGCCCGGACGCAAGCCATATTTTTTTGCAATGGCAGGATCCTGGCTGTTCTTCAAATATTGCATCATTGCAGTCAGTGTTCCGCGATCTTCTTCAGTTAAAGGCAATGCGACTTCTTTTGTTGTCTCCCGCAGGATAGGATCCCCTTCCCGCACAATATCTTTCATAGTGATGGTCGTATCCGCATTAAATTTACTCATAAATAAACAATTCATCTACCTTTACTTTTAATGTTTTAGAAATTTTAAAAGCGAGCTCCAGTGTGGGATCATATTTATTATTTTCTATGCAATTGATTGTCTGCCTGGCCACACTGCACTCTTGAGCGAGCCTTTTCTGAGTTATGCCCAGCTTTTTTCGTATTTCCTTTATTTTATTTTTCATCCTATCACCTTTTGGGCCGAAACTGTTTTTATAGTAGCATTTCAGGCGGCAGAATGTCCAATACTTTGGACATTAGTAGCTGTTCAAAAATTTATCCGCTAATATATAGAAGATTACCGCGAAATTTCCAGTTTATCCGCGATTTTACTTGCCATATCCGCGAAAGTGCAAAAAAACCAGTGCAGATCTCCTCCACACTGGTTCCTTTTTTGACTACGCCTCTGCTTCTACCAAAGTTTCAGCTGGTTTTTTCTTTTTCAGCAGCAGCTTGAGATCTCTTTTATATTTTCTTTTTGTAAGGATATAAAGAAAATCTCCCTGCTCAATTTGGGTGTTGCCTGTTGGAGTAATTAACTCATCTTTACGAATGATTGCGTTGACAAGTGCGCCTTCAGGAAAGGGGATCTCCATCAGATTTTGCCCGATAATGAAGGCATCTTCTTCTATTTCGAATTCAATCATTTCTGCATCTGCTTTTCCAAGGGAAACCAATTCCAGTGAATGCATGGGAGTAGCCTTTTCAGGACCAGTCAAACCGAGCTTTTCTGCTAACAATGTAATCGTTGATCCCTGGATAAGAGCGCTGGTCAGGACAACGAAAAAGACAACATTGAAAATTTCATGACTTCCTTCCACACCGGATAACAGCGGGAAAGTGGCCAGAACGATTGGCACGGCACCTTTTAATCCTGCCCAGGATAAGAAGATCAATTCTTTCATCGAAAAGCCCATTTTAATGGTGGTTAGAAACACAGCAGCAGGTCTGGCAACAAATATAAGAAGTGCTGAAAGAGCCAGGCCTTTTAGCAAAATATCAGAATGGAAAAGTTCATTTGGAAAGACCAGAAGGCCCAAAATAACGAACATCGCAATTTGCATCATCCAGGCAAAACCTTCCGTAAAACGGAAAACAGAGTGGCGATAGGCAATGTCTGCGTTCCCAATCATGATACCCGCCACATATACAGCGAGAAGGCCGCTGCCTCCCAGATAAGCAGTTATTCCATATGTCAGCATGGCAAATCCTGTGGCAAAAACGGGATAAAGCCCGCTTGAATCCAAGTTAATTTTATTCAATGACCATATTGCGAATTTGCCAAACAAGAGACCAGCTATAGCTCCCACTCCCATTTGGATAAAGAAAGAACCAACAAGTGAGAATATGCCGGAGCCGGGAGTCATAATCAGCTCAATCATGGCAACTGTCAGGAATACTGCCATGGGATCATTGGAGCCAGACTCTGCTTCCAGTGTTGCGGAAATCCTGGGCTTTATATTTTGCCCTTTTAATACAGCAAAAACGGCAGCTGCATCAGTCGAACCGACAATCGCACCAAAAAGCACCGCAACAGTCCAATCTACACCGAGAATAAACTTTGCCGCCACGGCAACAAGCCCGGTGGTAATCACCACGCCTAAGGTTGCCAATGATAAGGAAGGTGCAATGACTGTCCGGGCTGTTTTCCAGTTCGTCTGCAGTCCTCCTTCAAACAAAATAATGATAAAGGCCAAAACCCCGATCATCTGCGCAATTCTCGCGTTATCAAAATAAATGAATTGCCCCAATCCCATTCCTACCGCGATAAAGAGAACAAGAGCAGGCACCCCAAGCCTTGCAGAAAATTTAGTTGTCATAACTCCAGTAATAAAAAGAATAGCAGCCAATAGGATAAGTGCATCTGTGTGCCAAATAAATTCAGCCAATACGAATCACCTTCTTTATTTAGATTTTTATCAAGGTTACATAAAAAGTTTATCCATAGTGGAGAATGACTTGTGTTTTGAAAGAAAAAAAGGCGGATTTGAGTTTAACTTAGTGTAATGCCCGGAGAGATGATGACAGCAGCTCGTGACAAGCCTTTAGCATGGTTCAGAGCTGATATTTGTATTTAAGAAAAGAAGTGACAGTGAATCGCCGGCTGTTTCCAGCATAAGATTATCTTTTACCGCTTTCACTGTCTTTATCGATTTTTTAATGTAACATAAATACATTATAACATATATTATGTAACATCGCACCTCATATGCATGCTTTTAAATAAAAATCGGACTTGCCATTAGGCAAATCCGCTAAATTTCTTTAGATAAATGAATCATCTCATCTTCCATATAATACTCCATATATCCGCAGCGTTTATAGAGGTTCACAGCGCTATCCCAGGCCATATTTGTTTCGAGAACAACCTTTCTATAACCGGCTGCTCTGGCGCGATCCTCCAGTTGGCGTACCATCATTCCGGCAATGCCCTGACCCCGGAATTCCTTTTTTACAGACATTCGCTGCAGCCTGCATTCCCCTTTGCCTACATTGGTAATTGCACCCGTACACACCAGTTCATTTTTAATCAAACCAGCCAGAAAAAAATCTCCTTCAGCGCTATACGTCTCTGTAAGGCAATTCAAATCAGGATTTAAAGAATGGTCAATAAATCCGAAGCGTTCCTGGAATCCTTTCAGTATTAATTCTTTTGCAGCAGTCTCGTAATCTTTTGAGATCTGTACAATCTTAATATCCTTTTTAATCATTTTCTGATCAGCATCAGCCCTTTTTTTAGCGCATAGCTCAGGCATACCTGCATTAATTGTTTTTCCATTGACAATTGTGGTTTTCATAGATTCTCCTGTTTTTTCCTTTTATAATAAGATATTAGGAGTGAAAAGAGAATTCTTTTTGACAGTTATATATGCAAAGCCTCTGTAGAACTTCTGCTGCTCTGTATATATTCAAGTTGCAAATTCCCGCCGGACAAAAGAGCGTTATACTAAAGTCTGTACGCCTCAAGTCTTAGCAGAAATTAAAGCTGGGGCTCAATGTGCATGAATGGGGATTATCATAAAATATAAGTAAGAAATTTATGAAGGAAAGCAGGGGTTCATTGTGAAAAGGATTTTCGCCATTTTTATCATTTTAGTCTGTTCCTATTTGCTCTTTACTGGCGTAAACAGCTGGCTGAGTTTTGGAGAAAGCAGTACCGAGGCTTCTCTAAGCAAGAGGACAGATCATATCAGCATAGATGTATCAAGTTCCGATACAGTCATTATTCCTGAAAAGAGGAATGACGTTAGAGCTGAGCTTGACGGCAAAGGGAAAGTGACCGTAAATAAGGCTGGAAGCGAAGTTCGCGTGGAATACAAAAGAAAGTGGCTGGATGGCTTTCAGTTTTTCAATAATAAAAGCAATCTGAAGATTTACATTCCTGAAGATTTCAATAAGTCCATGTCAATTAACATTGGTTCCGGCCGTTTGAATTTTGCCGGTGAATCTGAAAGCAGGCCTTTCGTGCTTGAGAGTCTGAATGTTAATATGAGTTCCGGCAAAGTCAGCCTTGCCAACATTAAGACTGATGAATTTGAGCATGAAGGTTCATCAGGAATGATGGAAGCAGATCATATCATTACCCGTACTGGAGAAATAGATATGAGTTCCGGCAAAGTGAAGGTCCGCAACTATCAAGGCAAGCTTGATGCCGGGGTATCATCAGGACAGCTGGATATAATGGTCGGCAAACTGACTGACTCTATTAAAGTGGAAGCAAGTTCAGGCTTTGTCCGCCTTGATTTGCCTGATGATGCGGACTTTACCTTAAAAGGCAAAGCAAGCAGCGGCCATATCAGCAGCCATTTTGAATTGGATGATGAGAAACGCGATAAAAATGATATTTCCGGCAAACATGGATCAGGAGAACATGACATCCGTATCTCTGTATCCAGCGGGAAAGCTGAGATTAATTAACTGCTGCATTGAAGTCCGGGAAACCGGGCTTTTTTTGATGCTGAATGTGGATTAAGGCTGGACACTATGGGGAAATAGTCTTATACCTATTATTTTGACAAGCGAAATTTTTACAAAGGGGTGTAAGTCTTGAAGAGAGCTATTTTACTGGCATCCATTCTGCTGTCAGGCTGCTCTTCACCATCCTGGTTTACCGGCCAGGAAAGTGAATCTGAATCCGCAGAACAGGAAGACGGCAAAGTGTTAATTGATGCCCCTCATTATTCGCAAAAGCCTGAGCTTGAAAGAGGATGTGAAGTAACCAGTCTTGCCATGCTCCTGAATCATGCAGGAGAAGAGACCGATAAAATGGAATTAGCCGAAAAAATAAACCGTGTTCCTTTCGAAAAGGATGGCTATAGGGGAAACATTCATAAAGGCTTTGTTGGCAATATGCAAACATTGGATAAACCTGGACTCGGCGCCTATCATGAACCCGTTGCAGAACTGGCTGAAAGCTATTTGCCCGGAAAAATTGAAGACCTGACAGGCAGCGGATTCGACAAAGTAATCCAGCAGCTTGATGAAGGGAGACCAGTCTGGGTGATCATCACCAGCACTTACGACGTATTGCCTGATTCAGAATGGGAAATCTGGGAAATTAAAGATGGCCCGGTCAAAATAACCTACCGAATGCATGCTGTATTAGTCACAGGCTATGATGAAGATCATATCTATGCAAACGACCCGCTTAAGGAGAAAAATACCCAATTCCAAAGGGACAAGTTCATTGCCGGATGGGAACAGATGGGAAGACAGGCAATCACTTATGTGGATAAATAATAGAGAAGGATGTTTGGGGATAACTTTTTGTCTCAATCATGATCGCCTATGTGGATAACTCTTTTGTCTGCTTAGATTATCCACTTAGTGTGGATGAATCGGGCAAAAAATGCCTTTAATTGTGGATACTTCTGAAAAATTTAAAAAATCAATGAATTAGTTATGCACACTTTGAAATCCGGGAAGCTCAAAAGGAAAATACTCCTCTATTATCGGTGGATTAATTGGGGATTATAAATTCTCAACTTAAGCCGAAAGCTTCAGCCAGCATTGTGTATGAATTCAGCTTGCCTTGAAAATCATGAATATTGGTGATGATCATAAACTCATCCGTTCCGTAGACTTCGCTGAGCAGCTGCAATTCTTTTTTTATTTTTGCTGGGGTACCGATTAACATCCGATTGCGGTTAACAGTGATTTTTTCTTTTTCTACGTGTGTGAGCTGGATACTTTCAGCTTCAATGCTTGGGATTAATCTCGTATCCCTCCCTTTTTCAACTGCCAGCAGCCACATATCCTGGCTCAAAGCCAGCTTCTCAGCCTCTTCCTGTGTCTCGGCGCATACAACAAAAATACACACATTTGCTTTCGGCTCAGACAAAGCTGCTGAAGGCTGAAATTGACTGAAATATGTATCCATTGCTCTCTTCCCATTTGCAGGATTGATAAAGTGTCCATACGTAAAGGCAGCTCCATGTTCCGCTGCCAGTCTTGCTCCGCGATGCGTGATTCCAAGAAGCCACAATAGTACAGGATCTTCAGCCTGTGGAAAAGCTTTCACTTGCTGATAAGGATGTCCTTCTGGAAGCTCTTTGTTCAAAAACCACTGCAAATCCCTAAGCTGTCTAGGAAACTCATTCAGACTTTTCCTTACTCCATCTGTCAGGGCAAGCCGGGTGGATGCGGTTCCTCCGGGAGACCTCCCAATGCCCAAATCGATCCGTCCTGGAAATAGAGTTTGGAGCACATTAAAATTTTCGGCTATTTTATAAGGGCTGTATTGCGGCAGAAGGATGCCGCCTGAACCGACCTTAATTCGGCTGGTGCTTGATGCAATATGGGAGATAAGAATTTCCGGTGAGGAGCCAGCTATTCCATTCGAATTATGATGCTCAGCCACCCAAAAACGGGTGTAGCCAAGGTTTTCTGCCACTTGGGCGAGCTTGACTGTTTTACGAAAAGTTTCAGCTGCAGTATCCCCTTTTGCCACGACAGATTGATCCAAAACACTAAGCTTCATTAGAATCCCCCCTTTTATTGAAGATGATCTTATCACAAGGGATAAAGCTTCCTCAAATGTCCCGGCTGCGCAAGCGATTTATTAGGAAATTTACAGCCTTTCTGGTAGTATATGAATGATTTTTTTAGAGGAGGAAAAACGATGCATACATTAAAAGGCAAAACAGCTCTAATCACAGGAGCAGGCAGAGGGATCGGGCGTGCAGCAGCTATCGCGCTCGCGAAAGAAGGCGTCAATATTGGATTACTTGGCCGTACGATTGAAAATCTTGAAAAAATGGCGGATGAACTTAGCCAGTACGATGTGAATGTATCTGCTGCAGCAGCCGATGTTGCCGACCTTGAAGCCGTTACTCATGCAGTCGAGCATATTAAATCAGACCTTGGCTCTGTGGATATCCTGATTAACAATGCCGGAATTGCTAAGTTCGGAGGATTCCTGGAGTTATCGCCTGATGAGTGGGAAAGCATCATCCAGGTCAACTTGATGGGTGTTTATAATGTTACAAGAGCCGTTCTTCCTGAAATGATCGAACAGAAGTCCGGAGACATTATCAACATCGCATCCACAGCCGGACAAAAAGGAGCGCCTGTCACTAGTGCATACAGTGCATCCAAATTTGCTGTTTTAGGCTTAACAGAGTCTCTGATGCTTGAGGTTCGAAAGCATAATATCCGAGTTAGCGCATTGACTCCAAGTACGGTGGCCACTGACCTTGCGATTGAAACAAACCTGACAGACGGCAACCCGGAAAAGGTTATGCAGCCGGAAGACCTCGCAGAATTCATGGTGGCACAGCTGAAATTGAACCCTCGGGTGTTTGTGAAAACAGCCGGCATGTGGTCGACTAATCCATAAGCAAGTGGAAGCAGACCTTCGTAAGGTCTGCTTTTTATGAACCTTTTAATTAATTTACTGAAGATTTTTCTTCATCAGAGCTGCTATTTGGATATTTTCGTGTATAGAGGTTTTTTCTAGATTCTTAATAATTAATTCTTGCCGCTCCACGGAATGATTTTGACTTAATTTAGCTTTTGCTTCAATTTTTGTGATTTTTATTCTGAAAGCAACAATCCCTTTACTCATTCCTTCTATAAAACCAGGTTCAACATTTTTTAAATTGTATGGACTATCATTGCTTTCATATTTATTGACTAAGTTATTTAAAGAATCGAAAATTATTTTTCTATCTTCGACTATCTCCATCTCTCCATATAAATGAATAGACACATAATTCCAAGTCGGAACTGCATTAGTTGTTTCGTACCAGGAAGGCGAGATATAACAATGGGGACCTTGGAAAACAGCAAGGACTTGTTGGTTTTGAGCGTCCTTCCATTGTTCGTTCGGACGTGCAAAATGACCATATAATGCATTTTCAGATTTATTAAACATGAGGGGAAGATGAGTAGCGCAGGGTTCCCCATTATGCTGAGAAAATAAGGTGGCAAATCCGTATGCTTCAATAAATTCATAGATTAATTCTTCATCATCCATTTTAAAATGATTCGGTATATACAAATTAATTCCTCCTCGTTTTAAGGGTATGGGAAACCCTTTTAAATCTTTCTACACAACCCACTCGGTATGATTTACCAAAACAAATTTTAAAAAGTCCAAGTATTAAAAAGCTACTGACAGAAGCCATTGGTTCTAAGATTGATTTCTTCTTTGCACTCCCTGCCGCGTATTCCGAAACAAAATAACGGTCCAGACTGCACAAAGCGTTGCCACAACAGGGGCAACGCTTTCATAAAAACTATTTATTACTCGGGAATGCAAATGACAAACCACTGTTTTCGCTTGGGACCAGCCAGCGTTCTGAGACCATCTTTGATTTTGTATAGAAATTTGCCTGATCTGGACCAAACATTTGACCATCACCAAATCTTGAACCTTTAAAACCTGCAAAGTTATGATAGCCAACCGGAATCGGAATAGGTACATTTACACCAACCATTCCTACATCAATTTCAGTTGTGAACTTCCTTGCTGCCAGACCATCATTGGTGAAAATTGTTACACCATTCCCTAATTCATGCTGATTGATTAAGTCAATCGCTTCTTCTAAATTATCTACGCGTACAATATTTCGAACTGGACCAAAGACTTCTTCCTCATAAATTTCCATTCCCGGCTTAACATTATCAAGCAAGGTTGGTGCCAGAAAGAAGCCATTGCTATTTTTTGTAATGTCTTTGTAACGTCCATCGCAAACGATTTTTGCACCTTCTTCTTCACTGCGGTCTATGGCTTTTAGAATATTTTCTTTCGCTTGTCGGGAAATAACAGGGCCATAATCGGCATTGTCTGTATAAGCCCCAACTTTTAAGTTTTCAATCTTTTCTCTTAATATTTCTACTAAACGATCAGCGGTTTCTTGTCCTACCGGCATTAATGTAGAGATCGCCATACAACGTTGGGAAGCAGCTCCATACCCTGCACTGATGAAAGCATTTGCTACTTGTTCCAGATCAGCATCCGGCATGACTACCATATTGTTTTTTCCTCCGCCTAAAGCAACAACACGTTTGCCATATTTAGCGCTTGTTTCATAAATATAATGTGCTACCGGTGTTGAGCCAACAAAAGAAACTGCCTGTACTGCCGGATTCTCAAGCAGTTCATTGACTGCCTCTTTATCTCCATTGATTACTGTCCAAATACCATCTGGGAGTCCTGCTTCTTTCCATAACTCACTCATGAATAAAGCTGTCATAGGAACCCGCTCAGACGCTTTTAAAATAACCGCATTTCCAACCGCTACCGCCATACTTGTCTGAGCGAGCGGCACCATGATTGGAAAATTGAATGGAGAGATTGCTGTTACTACACCTAGCGGATATTTAGCAGAATAAGCATTTATTTGCCCGCCAACATTTACTGAATATTCGCCTTTCATCAAATGAGGAGCATTAATAGCTAAATCTACAGATTCGATTCCACGGGTAATTTCACCTAATGCATCTTCTTCGGTTTTCCCGCTTTCCGTGCAAATTAATTCAATTAATTTTTCTTTATTTTCCGTCAGCAAGTGCCTGAATTTCATTACAATTTCTGCACGCTTGGCTACTGAGAGATCACGCCATGCAGGGAACGCAGCTTCTGCTTTTTCAATTGCCTCCTTCACTTCCTCTGCGGAAGCTAATGGCACTTTCGCAATGACCTCTCCTGTTGCAGGATTGAAAACTTCGGAGAAACGGCCGCTTTTACCAGTGATCATTTTTCCCTCAATAAAATGTGTAAGTTCTTTTACATCCGTAATGTTTGCCATCTTCATTTTCTCCTTTCTATATTAACAGGATGCCGCTTCATAATTCTTAGGCTGTCCCTGCTTTATTTCACCGGAAATTCTGCTGGTTGGAATGTTTACTTACTTATAAAGTTTCAATTGCCTGCACTATGCCTGCAATAATAAAATCTTTCTCCTCAAGGGTAATGTTTAACGGCGGGGAAAGTGTTAATACATTGTTGTATCCTGCAACTGTCACGCCATTTTTCCCAATAATCAGACGCTTCTCCCTGCACTTAGCAATCACTTGATTCACTTTCTCTGCAGGTAAGGGACTTTTTGTAATGCGGTCTTCTACCAGCTCGATTCCTATAAGCAATCCTTTTCCTCGAATATCCCCAACATAAGGACAATGTGATATTTTATCTTTTAATTCAGAAACAAGAATATCACCCATTGTTGAAGATTGTTCAAATAAATTCTCACGTTCCATTATTTCAAGATTTTTTAATGCAACTGCACATGCAGCGGGAGAGCCCCCGAATGTATTAACATGGCGGAAAAAATCATAGTTTCCGTTTCTAGTAAACTCTTCATAAACTTCTCTCTTTACCGCTGTAGCAGAAAGCGGCATATAAGCACTCGTAAGCCCCTTTGCCATCGTAACAATGTCAGGCTGCACTCCATAATGCTGATGCCCAAAGGCTTTGCCGGTACGCCCAAAACCGCAGATTACTTCATCTACTATCAATAAAGCGCCATGTTTCTCGCAAACTTCCTTTACACCTTTTAAATAGTTATCAGGAGGCATGATTACTCCTCCTCCTGTAATAATCGGTTCCAAAATCATCGCCGCTATTGTATCTGAGTGTTCCCATGTCATAATTTCGTCTACCGCTTGAACAGAAGGTAAATCAGCTGCACTCTTATATCCATCCTCATTGTAACGATACTGATCCGGAGCTTTAGCATGAATAAATCCTGGAGCTAATGGTTCATACTTGTATTTCCGCTCAGCTTGCCCTGTTGCTGCGAGTGCACCCATAGAGTTTCCGTGATATGCGCGATAACGCGAAACAATTTTATACCGGGTTCCTTGCCCTTTCTGCTGATAATACTGGCGGGCGATTTTAAATGCTGTTTCATTTGCCTCAGAACCGCTGTTGGAGAAAAACACAACATAATCTCCGCCTAATAGATTACTTATTTTCTCGGCAAGTAAAATCGCTGAAGGATGACTAACAGTTAAGGGAGTATAATTATTCTCAAGGAGCTGGTCATATGCAGCTTTTGCAATTTCTTCCCTTCCATAACCAACGTTTACACACCATAATCCTGACATGGCATCCAGATAACGATTCCCCTCAATATCCGTCAGCCAGGCTCCTTGCGCTTTTTGAATAATGGCTGTTGCTTGCGGGTTATATGGCTTCATTGAATGCCAAAGGTATTTTTCATCTTTCGCTGCTAAATTATCTGCAATATGAACATTACCCATTTGAGTCACTCCTTTAGAAATATAATTCATCTGTCTTTATTGTGAAGTGAAATTTCGTGTTTATCATCAGACATAATGTAAAATGTTTGCTAAATATCATTTCACATATTGACTCTGTCTGATGTCTATTAAACTCGCTTTTCAGAAGATCCGCGAACGGAAAATGCGGTCAGGGAGACTCCTTTTAGCAAGACTTTGTGCAGTATTTGAATGTGAGATGCCAAGGATTAACTTTTTTGCTTTCAGCCCATATGCTTAAAGAGGCAGTGAGCTTTAACAACACTTATATTTACTATTTGACAAATGAAAGGAGCGCTTTCCTTCTTGATGGATAAAACTTCACGCGAAACAATAACTGAAGATTCTAAAATTAATGAGTGTAAAACCTCTAATCCTGATTTTCGATGCCGGCAGACTGAAAGTTATATTGAGTAGCCAGCAGCATTATTTCTACAGCAAGGCGCTTGGGAGGAAGCATATAATCACTTCCTATTAAACTTTCAATTTTGGACAAACGATGATATAGCGTCTGGCGAACAATGAATAGCTTTTGAGCGGTTTCTTTTTTGAGACAATTACACTGCAGATAAACTTGTAACGTTACAATCAGCTGTCCATTATTTTTTGCATCGTATTCATAAAGAGGCTTTAAATAGTTTTTAGCTAAATCCATAATTGCTTTATTTTTTTGCATTTGCAGAACTAATTGATGTATGTAAAGATCTTCATAAAAATAGGAAAGCTGAAGAGCGTTATTCCGGATTAACAGAGTATCCTGTGCAGTTTCGAAGCTTTGGCGGACTGATTTATAATTATTGATAATCTGCCCGACAGCAGTAGTGACCGATAGATTTATATAATTATTGTTCTTTCTAAAGTTTCTGATTTTCTCAATGCAGTCTATGATACGGTGTTTTCTATCATGTCCATAGATATCAGCAATTACATATATAAGCCTTTGCTTTTCTTCTAATAAAAATGGGATGAAGCCTTTATTTTCAAAAATATTGCGGGAATATAATTTATAATAGTTTAAATCATACTCTTTTTTTGTATTTTTGATTTGGTCGATTAATACAAAATAAGAGCAATTTAATAAATTATGAAAACCCTGTTCCTGTAAGAAGGATGTAATGGCAGAATCTTCAACTGTTCCATCCAACCAGGACTCCAATAAAAGGCGGGAGTGAATGTTTTGTTTCTCCTCTATATAGAGACTTCGCAGCAGATATTGTGATAAGGCAGTAACCGTTCTATCCAGCACCAATAATTCAAACTCATTTATAGTTCGGTTCTCTGTGAAGATACAAACTTCTCCATAGCTTTCCTCTAAAATATTTACTTCACATTTGGCGAAATGCTTTCCTTCCCCTTTTTTTTCGTACTTTTCCCTTAAGTTATGATATACATGATGCTTCTCATTTGGAATAAATAATGGCTGCTGCCCTTTTATAATGAATGCAACACTTAGATTTAAATATTTATAAAGCCTCATTAAAATATGTTCATAATGGGTTATTTTTAAAGTTAATTTATTAATATCCTGTGAATAATTTTCGAGACGTTTGATCATTTCGTACTGCTGGTTAATTAACATACTATGTATCTCTTGCGTTATTTCAATAAATGGGACGATTTCGTTAAATACAATAATCGGTAAATTGTACTGATTAGCGAGCTCAATTACATTCTTTGGAACAGTTTGAATATGTTCACCAAATTCAATGCATAATGCAGCAGCTTCTTTATTGATGAGCTGTTCAACAAATTCAAACAGTGTTTCTTCATGGATTAGCTGAATTCCCATCGTTAATATTAATTCATTTCCTTTAATGAAAGTGCCTATCTCTTTCGATTCCAGTATATGAACCCACTTGATCGTATTCAAAATTCCGTTATGACCTGCTATCACTTCTGCCTTTTGGAAATGGTTTTTATCAAATAAGTCTTGAACTGTCAGTGAATATGACATATTTTACCCTCCCAAGAAAAAAGGTTTATGAAACTTTATACAGAAAAATATAACATAATGTAAAACGATAGAGGGAACTACTTTACATAATGTTCATATCAAGCTCTTAAATAGCTATGTTATATTTTTTTTATAACTTTATTTGTGACAAGGAGGGTGAGCCCATGAATCAGACAGCTTTAATTAATGGCGAAGTGATTACAGTTAATAGTAAAAACGAAGTCTATGAAGCATGTTTGATAGAAGAGAATAAGATTGCAGCGGTTGGTACAACAGAAGAAATAAAAAAACTCGTTAAATCCTCGGCAAAAGTCATTGATTTGCATGGAAGATCTGTTTTGCCTGGTCTAATTGATGCTCATATGCATCTTTTTTTATACGGCAATACATTAATGCATCTCAACTGTAAAGACCCTGTGATTAACTCGGTTGAAGAACTTTTGAGCAAATTATCAGAAATTGTCCAAAAGACTAAAAATGGACAAATCATACGGGTTTTTGGGTTCAATGAGCTTATGGTACAGGAACAGCGTTATCCTTCAATTCAGGAACTTGATCACCTTTCACAAGAACACCCAATCGTCATTACCCGTACTTGCGGTCATATCGGCATGGTTAATTCAGCCGCCTTAAAGCTGGCCGATATAGATTCATCAACTTCTGATCCCCAAGGCGGAACCATTGAAAAAGACGGCCGCGGAAGATTAACGGGCCGCCTCATCGAGAATGCCTTTTTACATTTTAATCAGTATGTGACTTATAGTGATGAAGAATTATTTAACGCACTTTCAAAGGCCCAAGAACAATTATTTTCCTATGGAATTACAAGTGTACATGATGCAGGAGGATTTGATGAAAACAGCTTTAGAATTATGCAAATTGCTTCACACAAGAAGCTAATAAAGACCAGGATCTATGCAATGATCGGCAGTCTGAATGATTGCGAGAACTTTACTAAAAACATGCTGAATGCTGGTGTAATAACCCATACAGGCAATGACTTTTTCAAAATTGGTCCTGCTAAACTATTTACTGATGGAAGCAGTACAGGGCCGACAATTGCTACTCGTGAGCCCTATACAAGTGATGAAAATAATTACGGTTACTTGCAGTATACAGAAGATGAGCTATATGCAATTTTCTCCACAGCTCATCAAAATGGCTATCAAATTACCGTGCATGCTCAGGGAGATAAAGCAATAGAGCAATATTTAAATGTCGTGGAAAGACTGCTAAACGAGTATCCGCGCGAGGATCACCGCCATCGTGTAGAACATTTAGGCGTATGTCCCCCAGATTTGCAGGAAAAAGCTAAGGCGCTGAAGGTGATTCCGATTCTCAACCCTTCATTCCCCTATGAATTCGGAGAAAGTTATATCCGCAATTATGGTGAACGTATTCATTATATGTATGCCGCAAGAGATTTATTGGACCGGGGCATCATTTCAGCTGCTGGTTCAGATGCACCGATAACAACAGTTAATCCATTTGTGGGTATTTACACTGCTGTCAGTCGTTTAACACGCGAAAATACAGCCTTTGGGCAACAGCAAAAAGTATCTCTCATGGATGCCATCCGCATGTATACCTATAACGCTGCTTACGCTAGCTTTGATGAGGGTGAAAAAGGAAGCATTGAAGCAGGGAAATTGGCGGATTTAGTCATCTTAAACACTTCCCTGTTAAATTGCCATATTGAGGAGATTCCCAAGGTGAAAGCAGATTTAACAATGCTGGATGGTGAAATAGTCTACGCAAATGAAATCTAAGAATGGAGAGTGAAGCATGTGAAAAAGTACTCACAACTATTACTGCTTATTCCTTTCATAGGAATGTGTGTCCTTCTGCCGGCAGCTAATCGCATTGAACCCTATATTTTAGGATTGCCATTCTTATTATTTTGGATTGCCGTTTGGATGATTCTATCATCTGTCATTTTGTTCATCGTTTATAAATTAGACCCTGCAAATGAAGGAAGTGAAGTCGAATGAACGTCGCCTTAGTGATCATCTTTCTCGTTGCTGCTGTCGCTTTATACTTAGGTATTCGTGCTACTCGCGGAAAAGAAATGAACGTAAATGAGTTTGCGGTCGGGAACAAAGGATTCGGCACGCTGTTCGTATTCTTATTAATTGCAGGTGAAGTTTACACGACCTTTACTTTTTTAGGCGGCAGTGGATGGGCCTATTCAAATGGTGCAGCAGCTTACTATGTTCCAGCCTATATTTGCTTGGCTTATGTGCTTTCTTATTGGATCATCCCCAAAATTTGGCGTTTTGCAAAAAAGCATAACGTAATTTCTCAGCCTCAATACTTTATGAAAAATTATAACAGCAAAGCACTGGGTGTAGTCGTAGCTTTTATTGGTTTAATCGCTCTAGTTCCATATATTGTAATCCAATTAAAAGGTTTAGGAATTATTGTATCCGAAGCCTCATATGGAGCTATATCGCCATTAATTGCCTCTACCATCGGTGCAGTAATTGTCACAATTTATGTCACAGTCTCAGGTATCCACGGGTCCGCCTGGAATGCAGTATTAAAGGATATAATTATTTTATTTGTCATTGTATTTTTAGGCATCTATATTCCATATCATTATTTCGGCGGCATTCAGCCTTTATTTGAGGCCGTTCAAACAGTAAAGCCAGAAGCTTTAACCTTCGCAGCTGAAGGCTATAGTATGCCATGGTTTATTTCCACCATTATTTTAAATGCATTTGGTTTTTACCTGCTACCGCAATCTTTCAGTGTAGTATTATCTGCTAAAAGTGAACGCTCATTAAAGAAAAATGCGATCACCTTGCCTTTGTATACCATTTTAATATTATTTGCCTTTTTTATTGGATTTGCAGCGATTATTCAAGTGCCGGGATTACAAGGAGCAGAAGGTGACCTATCACTGCTGCGTCTTACTATGCAAACATTTGATCCATGGTTTGTAGGAATTGTAGGCGGGGCTGGCCTATTAACTGCGTTAGTGCCGGTATCCGTTATGGTTATGTCCGGTGCTGTAGGATTAATGACAGGTTTTTATAAGTTAATTAAGCCAAACTCCAGTGACCGCCAGCAGCTTACTGTATCCAAACTATTTGTTTTATTGATTATTTTAATAGCTTATGTTTTCACTGTTACAGGCGGGAATGCATTGGCTATCCTAAACATTATGTCATATGGCTTGATCACACAATTAGTGCCAGCGCTGATTTTCGGCTTCTTTAATACCAAGTTTATGAATAAATACGGTGCTATGGCTGGAATTTTAACAGGAGTTTCGATTGTATTATATAACGCAATAACATCTTTTAAATTAATCAATATCTTCCCAAATATTCCAAGTGCTATTAATGATATCAATATTGGATTTGTAGCAATTGGGATTAATATATTCATCGGAGTGAGTGTCAGTCTCCTTACTAACGCAATCGTAGAAAGAGAAAATGCCCGGGTAGCAGAAGAAGTTGCCCAATAATTAAGGGAGGGTCATTCTTTGAAAAAGTGTAATGCTAATCGGCTTCAGCAATTAATTGAATTATTCAGTGGATATGGCAAAACCGCAAACAACGGAGTAACAAGGCTTTCATTATCGGCTGAGGATCTTGCAGCAAGGAAGAAATTCCAGGAATTATGCGAGGAACTGGACATGAAAGTAACCTACGACGATATGGGAAATATATATGCAACTTTGCCTGGTAAGGAAAACCTGCCTCCTATTGTAATAGGTTCTCATTTGGACTCTGTAATCAAGGGTGGGCGTTTCGATGGCGTGCTGGGTGTCCTTACTGCTTTAGAGGCTGTCTATACAATTAAAGAAGATAATATCGAATTAGATTATCCTATTACGATTGTCAATTTTACTAATGAAGAAGGAGCCCGGTTTGAGCCATCCCTTATGTCTTCCGGTGTTCTATCAGGCAAATTTGATAAAACGAAGATGCTTGCTTCAACTGATACAAATGGCATTTCATTTGCCCAAGCATTAAGTGAAAGCGGTTTTGAAGGTCCAGAAACAAATCGCTTGCAGGAAGCCAGTGCTTTTATCGAATTGCATATTGAACAAGGACCTGTGCTAGAGCGGAAAAACTTAGATATTGGTATTGTTGAAGGTGTGCTTGGAATGGTCTGCTATGAAATCTCTGTCTATGGAGAATCCAATCACGCAGGTACTACTCCAATCAATATGCGTAGGGATCCAATGTTCGCCGCTGCCAATTTGATAGCAGATATCCAGAAGCAGCTGCAAAGACTGGATTCTGATATTGTCTACACAATCGGTCGTATAAATGCTTATCCTAATATTCATACAGTCATTCCTTCTGAAGTAACCTTTACTTTAGAGGCAAGACATAAGGATCCAAAAGTCATCGCAGAAGTAACGAGAATAGTAAATGGATTACCAGAAAACCCAAATTTCTGTTCAGTGGAATCGAAACGGCTTTGGGATCGGGATACAGTTGACTTTGATGCAGAAGTAGTTGATGCTGTGGAGTATGCCTGCAATGAATTAGGGTATAGGGGGCATCGAATGTACAGCGGCGCTGGACATGACGCACAATTCATCGCTTCATTTATTCCAACAGCAATGATTTTTGTTCCAAGTGTAAATGGATACAGTCACCGTGAAGATGAACTTACTTCATATGAAGACTGTGCTAAGGGAGCTGATGTTCTACTTAACGCTATATTAAAATTATGCCGGGAAAAGGTAAACTCATAGTCTGAAGCAGTTTTCTTTGCTAAAAAATTGGCTGCCTTCGTGAGAAGGCAGCCTCTCTTTTCTTTAGTTAGCACTTCTTTTAAACGGCCACCAGTTTGCCTGGCCAAAGTTCTTGACCATAACCGGAATAAATAGCGGCAGCACCACCAGTGCGTATAGCATCAATCCGACCAGAACGATGGACGCGATCTGCAATAGCGACAGCATTCCGGATGGCATCATTGCCGCAAATGTGCCACCAAGGATTACTGCAGCTGAGATAATAACAGTGCCCATCTTTTTCATGGATAACAGCATTGCATCTGCAATGGAAAGATCACGGTATTCATTAAAGCGATCCAGTAAGAAAATGATGTAGTC